>NZ_DATBUP010000249.1:0-16724 GCF_036515995.1 Pedomonas sp.
GCGCACTTCCAGCGGATTTCGACGCCCGCATAGAGATAGGCCTTGGAGCGGGCGAGACGGTACAACCGCACCGGCTTGAAGCGCAGGTCGGGGCCGAAGATCTCGGTGTCCGGCAGGAAGGTGACGCGGGTGCCGCGCCGATTGGGGGCGGCGCCTACTTCCTTCAGCTTGGAGGTGGGAGCGCCGCGCGAATAGGTCTGGCGGTACAGCTTGCGCTCGCGTGCCACCTCGACAATCAGCTCGGAGGCGAGGGCGTTCACCACCGAGATGCCAACGCCGTGCAGGCCGCCGGACGTGGCGTAAGCCTTGTCCGTGAACTTGCCGCCCGAGTGCAGGGTGGTGAGGATGACTTCCAGCGCCGACTGCTTCGGATATTTCGGGTGCGGATCGATGGGAATGCCGCGGCCGTTGTCGCCGATGGTCAGCGAGCCGTCCGCTCCCAGTTCGATCTCGATCCGGCTGGCGTGCCCGGCCACGGCTTCGTCCATGGCGTTGTCCAGCACTTCGGCGGCGAGGTGATGATACGCCCGCTCGTCCGTGCCGCCAATGTACATGCCGGGCCTGCGCCGTACCGGCTCCAGGCCTTCAAGAACTTCGATATCCTTGGCGGTGTAGGCCGTTGCCGTTGCCGCCTGCGAAAACAGATCCGTCATGAAGCCGCTTATAGGGGAGGAGAGGCATTGCCGACAACGTGTCGTTGCAGCTTATTGCCCACGAAAGGCCCCTTATCCAAGGTTGATGATATGCGGGCGGATAAGAACATTAATCGAACAACGCGTCAATGGCATCCTGGTCGAGCAGTTCGTCGTCCGCCGCACCCGGGCCATCGGTCGCCGTATCGGCAGCCTCAGCCGAGGCGGGCTCAGCCTGCGGGGCGGCCCTGTCATGAGTCGCCGAGCCGCTCAGTTCGGCCTGGGCACGGGCAAAGAGGGTATCCACCTGGGCCTGCGAGCCCAGGGTGTTGCTGCCGTTGATGAGGCCGCTGGCGTGAATGATGGCGGCCTGAACCTCAGCGGCAAGGGCGTGGACTGTCGCCGGACCGATGTCCTCGCCGGCCGAGGCCGCCGTCAAGAGTGTGTGGACTCCGGCAGTGGCCACACTGTTGAGAACGTTGATCGCCGCGTCGAACTCGGCGCGGATAAAGGGTGGGCACAGGCCGTAGGCGTCCACTACCAGTGCCCAGTCCTTGAAGCCGCTGGCAGCAAAATGCTCCTGATAGGAGCGGGGAGCCCAGTCCTCCAGCTCCTCCAGCAGGTCAGGGTCATCGGCTGCCAGATCGAGCAGCATCGACAATTCATTGTACTGGTTCAGGAAGTCTGTGGAGAGGCCAGTGTCGCGATTGACGGTGTGCACATGGGCGGCAATCTCGGCCAGGGAAGCGGGACCTGAGCGTGCGGACGGCTCGGGGCAGGGCAAGACGCTTGCGCCGCAGAACTGGTCTGTCGAAGACAAGGCAGACTGTTCCTTCAAGTGCCAATTTTCCCGCTTGCAACCACTCGTGATACAGAAGGCGCAGCACCGGAATGTCGCGCTGTTGTCACACTAGAGCGTGTCGGTAAACAGGCTATTAAGCTGGACCAGAGAGGGGCGTATCTGCCTGTCGAACAGTTTTGATGCGACCGAAAATTTTGCATTGCAATATGAATGATGCAGTGCAATAAATTGGCCTTGCCGAATGAGGCGATTCTCCCCAAGACATTCTAGGCCGGGCCTTCAGCCCGGCCTCTTTTTTTGTGCCGAGCAGATGGTGCAGCCATGCGCATGAGCGGCCGATTAAGACATGTGTCATATATGCAACGTCGTGCCGAAGCGGCATCAAATCCATAGTATTTATTCTTGTGCAATGCACACATTTCGGGCCCAATGGAGCTGTGCTCGTAAGGGCGTAAAGGTCGGCTTGGTCAGTGTCGGCTCTGAGTATCCTGGTTGAGTTGCGTCTTACATTTTGGCCGTATTCGTAAGAATAGGCTGGCGTTTACAAGACAGGAGAGAGAAATGCACAAGAATATCCTGAAGCTTGCGCTGCTGGCATCTGCCGTTGCCGGTTCGGTTTCCGTTGCACACGCACAGGAAGGCGATGCCCTCACGCTGAGCGGTAATGCGAGCGTGACCTCCGATTATCGCTTCCGCGGTATTTCCCAGACGCAGGAGAGCGTCGCGCTTCAGGGTGGTCTGGATGCCAGCCTCGCCCTGGGTGAGAGCCTGAGCCTCTACGCCGGCACCTGGGGTTCGACCGGCGACAAGAACACCATCGGCGCTTCCGAAATCGATGTGTACGGTGGTCTCTCCGGCACGTCCGGGCTGGCGAACTGGAGCGTCGGCGCAATCGGCTATCTGTATGCTGACGCTTCGGACCTCGACTATTGGGAAATCAATGGCGAAGTCGGCATGGATCTCGGCCCCGTGGCGGCGGCTGCCGGCATCTTCTACGCGCCGAAGCAGAACAACCTCGGCGATGAAGATGGTGTCTATGTCTACACCAATTTCAGCACCGGCATTCCCAACTCGCCGGTTACGCTGAAGGCATCGGTCGGTTATGAGGACAATGCTTTCTGGAACAGCAAGTGGGACTGGAGCCTTGGCGCTGATCTGGCCTACAAGCAGTTCACCTTCGGTGTGGCTTATGTCGACACGAACAAGGCGTCTCCGTATGTGACTGACAGCGGGAAGTTCAAGCGTGCTGGCGACGCGACGGTCCTCTTCACGATCGGCGCCAGCTTCTAAACTGTCCGCTTACAGCATCTTTCAGTAATCGTAATGCCGCGGCCCGGGTTTCCGGGCCGCTTTCTTTTTATGGTCCTGTTTTACTCTGCCGGCAGAGTATATCTATTAATTAATTCTACGGAGTGGGGTTGCAATATCTGATTTTCATCTTCGGGATTCTGGTGGCAGGGCTCACCTGGTTGCAGGTCCGGAAGGCGCGATGGCGTGGCGTGGAAGCTGCTGTTGTGGGGAAATGCTGGGCTTATTTCTATTGTGCGATGCAGCATAATGAGGTGCTCGGAGTGTGTGATAAAAATACACTCACCGCCCTCCGGGGACGCGCTGCAAGGTGTCTTTGGTGCAAACCTTCCGCCTTCATGCTGGGTGCTGGGGCAGCCTCATTCTTGTCTTAGCGATGCCCGCCGAGAGGGTGGGTGCGCCGGTCGCGATGCAATAACTGAGACCTGATTCTTTGCCCGCAACACCGATTTTACCGCACTGCACAAAAAGAAAGCCCGGCCGGAGAAATCCGGCCGGGCTCCCTTCGTCGAGAAGGTCAGAGCAGCTTAGGCGCTGTAGTACATGGCGAACTCGACCGGGTGCGGCGTCATTTCGTAACGCTCCACCTCTTCCATCTTCAGCGCGATGTAGCTGTCGATGAAGTCGTCGGAGAACACGCCGCCCTTGGTGAAGACCTTGCGGCCCTTGTCCAGGGACTGCAGGGCTTCGCGCAGCGAACCGCACACGGTCGGAACCTTCTTCAGCTCGCGCGGCGGCAGCTCGTAGAGGTTCTTGTCCATGGCCTCGCCCGGGTGGATGCGGTTCTCGATGCCGTCGAGACCGGCCATCATCAGGGCAGCATAAGCCAGGTACGGGTTGGCAGTCGGATCCGGGAAGCGGACTTCGACGCGCTTTGCCTTCGGCGAACCGCCGTACGGAATGCGGCAGGAAGCCGAGCGGTTGCGGCTGGAGTAGGCCAGCAGCACCGGTGCTTCATAACCCGGCACCAGACGCTTGTAGGAGTTGGTGGACGGGTTGGTGAAGGCGTTCAGCGCCTTGGCGTGCTTGATGATGCCGCCGATGTAGTACAGGGCGGTTTCCGACAGGCCGGCGTAGCCGTTGCCGGCGAACAGCGGCTTGCCGTCCTTCCAGATGGACTGGTGCACGTGCATGCCCGAGCCGTTGTCGCCCTTGATCGGCTTCGGCATGAACGTTGCGGTCTTGCCGTAGGAGTGGGCGACCATGTGCACGACATACTTGTACAGCTGCATGCGGTCGGCAGTGGTGGTCAGGGTGCCGAACATCAGACCGAGTTCGTGCTGGGCCGGTGCCACCTCGTGATGGTGCTTGTCCATCGGCAGGCCCATTTCGAGCAGCGTGGTCACCATTTCCGAACGCAGGTCATGGCCGCTGTCGACCGGAGCAACCGGGAAGTAGCCGCCCTTGATGGTCGGACGGTGGGCGAGGTTGCCCTCCGCGTAGGTGCGGCCGGAGTTCTGCGGCAGCTCGATGTCGTCCAGCGAGTAGCCGGCGCCGTTGTAATCCACGTTGAACTTCACGTCGTCGAACACGAAGAACTCGGCTTCCGGACCGGTGAAGCAGGTGTCGCCGATCTTGGTGGACTGCAGGTAGGCTTCGGCCTTCTTGGCGATGGCGCGCGGGCAGCGGTCATACAGCTCGCCGGTTGCCGGCTCGGCCACGTCGCAGAAGATGACCATCATCGGCTGGGCAGAGAACGGGTCGATGTAAACCGCGTCCAGATCCGGCACGAGCATCATGTCGGACTCGTTGATAGCCTTCCAGCCGGCGATCGACGAACCGTCGAACATGAAGCCTTCGGCAAGGGTGTCGGCGTCAACGACCGTGGCGCTCATGGTCAGGTGCTGCCACTTGCCCTTCGGATCGGTGAAGCGAAGATCGACCCAGGCGATCTCCTGCTCCTTGATCATGGTCAGCACCTTGTTGACGGCAGCTTCGGTTGCCATTTTACAAAATCCTCTGGAGTCTTCTGGTTGACTGTTGGGCTAGAGTTGAGGGTCAGATGGCGTCGCTACCGCGCTCGCCGGTGCGAATGCGGATGGCTTCGTCAATGGTCGAGATGAAGATCTTGCCGTCGCCGATGCGCCCGGTCTGGGCAGCCTGCTGGATCGCCTCGATGGCGCGCGGCGCAATGGCGTCATCCACCACCACTTCAAGCTTCACCTTCGGCAGGAAATCCACGACGTACTCGGCGCCGCGATAGAGTTCGGTGTGGCCCTTCTGGCGGCCGAACCCCTTGGCTTCAAGAACGGTAATGCCGGAAACGCCAACCTCGTGCAGCGCTTCCTTCACTTCATCCAGCTTGAATGGTTTGATGATCGCTTCGATCTTTTTCACGTCTTATCGCTCCACCTGGCTGGTTCCGATGGTTGGTTCGCCAATCTCTATGCAGGGATCGTGCCAAGTTCTCGATCGAGGCCAGACGCAGCGTTTTCGCATGCGCGGCCCGTGTTTCAGGCATGTGTTGCCCCATTCGCTGCTTAAAAAATAGGCATGTGCCGCTTCGCTGTGCAGGAAAACGGTCAAAACGAGAGGCAGGAATTACTTTCGGCAAACCGGGGCGCGGCAGGCGCGTACTAGACCCGATGCCGAAGCCGAGTTTTACACGGAATATTGAGGCAGAGCGCGCCTTGCCGGTCATCCGCACGCCACGAGGCCGCCATATTTGAGGACGAGTGTAGCCCTGTACCCCGGAATTATTGCAAAGGCGTTACGGCTATGCGTGCCATTATCCTCAGTGCTGGCCAAGGTTCTCGTCTCCTGCCGCTGACGGCGGAGCGTCCGAAGTGCCTCATCGAGTTTTCAGGGCGCACGCTGCTGGACTGGCAGATTGATGCGCTGGCCGCCAACGGCATCACCGAGATTGTGGTGGTGGTGGGCTTCCAGGCCGCCAAGGTTGAGGAGCACCTCGCCGCACGGGCTGACAAGGACCTGCATATCACGACGCTGTTCAACCCGTTCTTCCAGGTTGCCGACAATCTGGGCTCCGTGTGGCTGACCCGTCCGCTGATGCAGGAGGGCGACTTCCTCATCCTGAATGGCGACACGCTGGTGACCCCTGAACTGGTGGCCGAAGTTCTGGCCGAGGCGCAGGAAGGCATCAACGTCACCATCGACGTGAAGCCGACCTATGACTCTGACGATATGAAGGTGGTGAAGAACGCCGAGGGCCGTCTGCTCGCCATCGGCAAGACCCTGCCGCTCGACCAGGTGAACGCGGAGTCCATCGGCTTCCTCGTGTTCAAGGGCTGGGGCGCCAAGTGCTTCGCCGATACCGTGGACGCGGTGATGCATACCGCCGAGGGCGTGAAGTCCTGGTACCTGCGGGTTATCGGCCGCATCGCCGAGAACTTCCAGGTCAACACCGTCTCCATCGAGGGCCATTCGTGGGGCGAGGTGGACTTCCCCGCTGACGTGGCCCGCGCGCAGGCGCTGACCTCCCTATGGCATCACGGTGCGGAGCCGGAGCGCCGTATCGCCTGAGGCGGCGGCTGTAGCTGGAGAAAAAAGCAGAGAGGCGCGGAAGGATATCTTCCGCGCCTCTCTTGTTATGGGCCGGGTTCAGGGCAGGGGTTGGCCCCGCAGCCCCGGCTGTCGATCAGCCTTTTGACGGCCAGTGTTCCTGCAGGCAGGCAACGAGGCGTTGCGTCTGGCCTTCGTCCAGTGCCAGCGCGCGGGTCAGGTCCGGCGTTTTTGGCCAGCCTGCGTCGTCGAGAGAGATGCCCCGGGTTTCACGGTCGCCTTCGTAGCGGGGGAAGACGTGGAAGTGGACGTGCGGGTCTACCATCATCAGCATCAGGTAGTTGATCTTGGAATAGTCGACCACGGTCTTGAGCACGGATTCGATGTCCCGCGTCACCTGCTCCAGCTCTGCAAATGCAGCAGGGGGCAGCTCCGGAAACGCGGTAGCGTCGGACTTCGCCGCCAGAATCAGCGAACCCAGAGTGACCTGAGCGGGCCGTAGCAGCACGATCCAGTGCTCGTATTCCGCGACCGTGGTGGCCGGATATCCAAACTTCTGAATGGTTTCGTTCATTTTTTTACTCGTTCGTTCATCTTGTGCTTGACGATGTGCAACTTCGCTCGTAATGACGCAGCCCTGACGCGCGGCGACCGTAGCTCAGTTGGTTAGAGCACTGGTTTGTGGTACCAGGGGTCGGGGGTTCAAGTCCCCTCGGTCGCCCCAGTCTTTCTAAAGACTTAGCGCAAAAAACCACTTCCCTAAAGTTCAAATAAGCCATCTGGGCAAACCGGCCCGTTGCTACCGAGCCAGCCGTGCTTTCGTCTGGAAATAGTCCGGTTCCGGCCGGGCGAAAGAGATCAGGCAACCGTTCGTCAATTTAGGGTGTCGGTGCGCTGGGCCTCCTGCTGCGACAGGCTTTTGCATCCCGTTCTCCACCTGCTGGCTGTTCCGGAACGAAATGGCCAAGCTGCCCGTTCATTCACTGCCGGTAACGGAAATACCCGGCGCGCTGAAGCAACAGGCAGGGAAGCGGTTTATGACAGAGGAGGAGAGGAGCGTTGTTCCGACTTCGGATCCCGAGCCGGATCCGGGGCGGGCCGATAGCCGGGCTCCCGGGGCAACCCGCTGGATGCTGGGACTTCTGGTGGCCCTGGCCGTTCTCTGGACTCTCCGGCTTGCCGTTTCCGTCACGCTGCCTGTCGCCGTTGCCATCATTGTTGCGTTCAGCGTCTGGCCGGTCAGCCGCTGGGTGCAGGCCCGTGTGCCGGAAAAGCTCAGCTGGCTCGGCAACCTGAGCGCACTCCTGCTGGTGGTGCTGATCCTCTGCCTCGTGGTCGGCGGCATTTCTCTGGCGGCCCAGCAAGTGCTTCAGCAAGTCCCGAAAGACATGGGCCCCCTGCGGGAGCGGGCGGTGCAGATCGCCGGAGACCTGAACCTGGACAGGTTTCTTGGCGGGCCTGACCAGATTTCCGGCGCTCTCGGGCGCGGCATCGAGATGGTGACAGGCTATGCCAAGACCCTCCTCAGTGTTGCAACCTCCACCGTTGCCGGTCTGGTTCTGGTGTTCTTCCTCGTGCTGCTGATGCTGGCCGAAGCCTTCACGTGGCGCGGCAAGCTGGACAGCCTCAGCGGGGATCGCGCTCACTGGGGCGACGCTGTGACCGCCATCGGCCAGCGGTTCCGTCATTACTTCCTCACACGCATGCTGCTGGGCGCGGCAACCGGTGCGCTCTATGCAGGGTATCTGGCCCTGTTCGGCGTCGACCTGTTGCTGGTATGGGGGCTGCTGACCTTCCTGCTCAATTTCATCCCGACGGTTGGCTCGCTCATTTCCGGCGTCCTGCCGATCATCTATGTGGCGCTCACCAAGGATCCGACCACAGCCCTGCTGGTGGCCGGGGGGCTGCTGGTGATCGAACAGGTGATGGGAAACTACGTCGATCCAAAGATTCTCGGCCGCCAGCTCGCCATCTCGCCGCTGGTCATCCTGATCTCGCTGCTGCTGTGGAGCTGGGTGTGGGGTGTGGTCGGCGCGCTCATAGCCGTGCCCATGACTGTGCTGCTGATCGTCATCTTCGCCAATGTACCGGCGCTGCGCCCGGTTGCGCTGCTTCTCAGCGATGAGCGCGACATTGCCGGTCTGATTGAGCATACCAGGCCCGAAACCTGAGGCATCACTCCTGACGGGGAAGGGTGGAGCCATGCCGAGGACCGTGTTTCCTTGGCGGCGGCCTGTTGCATGAAAACAAGGCCGTTTGAAAAGAGAAGCGAAGGATGCTTCGCGTCCCCTTCATCGACCTTCGATCTTGTTGACAGTAGTTCTTAATATCACTAGCCAACAGTAGAATTGAGAATCACTATCAATGGGGGAAATATCAAAATGGGTCATCGATCGACCGAGGGTTCGCGCCCGGTTTCCGGCGAACAGAGCACAGCCCCGGCCAGTGCCGGTGTGGCCTTCCTGGCTTTGAGTTGCGTTGGCTTCATCGCGTCGCCCGCGCTGGCACAGGATACTGGCAGCGCCTCAGGCCAGCCGGCGCGCCTTGGCGGCATGGTCGTAACCGACACAGCCATTGAGGAAAGTTATGACCGGAAGGAATCTTCATCGGTTAAGTTCACTCAGCCGCTGCTGGATACGCCGCGCACCGTCACCGTCATTCCGCGCGAGTTGATCGAGGATCGCGCGTTCCTGTCGCTGACCGACGTTCTGCGAGCCACTCCGGGCGTAACCCTGGGGGCAGGCGAGGGAGGCACCCCGATGGGTGACCGTCCGTTCATCCGCGGCTTCGAGGCTGCCAACGACATGCTGGTCGATGGCATCCGCAACGTTGGTCGCTTCAATTATGAAGTCTTCAACCTTGAGGCTGTCGAAGTGGTGAAGGGGCCAAGCGGTGCCCTGATCGGCCGCGGTGCTAGCGGCGGCACCGTCAACATGGTCACCAAGGCGCCGCGCGCCGAGGATTTCGTGGCTGTTGGCGTCGTTGGCGGTACCGACGAGACCAAGCGCCTCACGGTAGATGTAAACCAGCAACTGTCGGACACCGTTGCCATCCGTATCAACGCCATGGGTCATGATGCAGACGTGGCCGGGCGCGATGTCGTGACCCAGTCCCGCTATGGCGTCTCACCGGCCATCACGGTGGGGCTCGGCACGCCGACCCGCGCGACGCTGGCCTACCATTACCTGAATACGGACAGCATTCCGGATGTGGGCATGCCGTTCAACAACTCCGGTACCGAAACTCCGCTGAAGCTCGATCGCGACAATTTCTACGGGTATGCCAGCCGTGATTTCCTCAAGACCGAGGGCCAGCTCGGCTCCCTGACGCTTGAGCACGATTTTACCGACGCGATCACCCTGCGAAATTCGACCCGTCTGGTGCGCCAGACCAATGAGGCGATCTTCAGCCGTCCGGACTTCGCCAGCGAGGCGAACGTTGATCGCGGCATCGTGCGGGTGAGCTTCCGCTCCAGCAACCGCAAGACCACCGGCGTTCTGAACCAGACCGACCTGCGCGGCGAGTTCGAGACCGGCGGTGTGAAGCACAACTTCATCGGCGGTGTCGAATATAGCAAGGAAAAGATCCACAGCCGCACCGCCTGGACCAGCGCATCGAGCACCAGCACGCAAGATCTGCTGAACCCGAACCCCTATGCTCCCTTCCCGGCGATTTCCAAAGGTGAGCCGGCAACCAACAGCGTGCCGAGCACGCAGGAAGCCAAGGCTGCCTTCCTGTTCGATACCCTGACCTTATCGGAACAGTTCGAGGTCAACCTCGGCCTACGCTATGACGATTACAAGGCCTCGGGTCTGGTAAGCGGCGATCGCGTCGTGTCCAAGACCGACTTCTGGAACTACCAGGCCGGTGTCGTTTACAAGCCGGTGCCCAACGCCAGCATCTACGTGAACTACGCCACATCCTCCAACCCGTCAGGAGAGGCGCAGGGCCAGTCGGGCGGTGCTGATGGAGCTGCGGGCGGCAATTTGAACGACAACAAGGCTGCACTGGATCCGGAGCGCTCCAAGAGCTGGGAACTGGGCGCGAAGTGGGATCTGTTCGATGAGCAGCTTTCTCTGACCGGCGCGGTGTTCCAGACCAAGAAGAACAACCAGCGCGCAACCGACCCGATCACCGGGGAAGTCGCGCTGATCGGCAAGACCCGCGTGCGCGGCTTTGAGGTCGGCTTCTCCGGCAATGTCACCCCTGAGTGGAACGTGTTCGGTGGATATACCTACCTCGATCCCGAACTGGTTGACGACGGCGCAGGCGCTAACGACGGCAACGTCGTCAAGTACATCGCCAAGAACAGCTTCAATCTGTGGACGACCTATAACGTGACCCCGCAGTTCAATCTTGGCGGTGGCATCAACTACGTAGGTTCCCGCTGGATTGATGACGCCAATACCAAGCGTCTGCCGGGCTATGTCCGTTTCGACGCAACTGTCGGTTACGCGGTCAACGAGCACGTGGATGTGCGCTTGAACATCCAGAATCTGACGGACAAGACCTACTATGATGCCTCGCACGTCGGCGTGTTCGCCGTGGTTGCGCCTGGCCGCTCGGCCCTGCTCAGTGTGAGCACCCGCTTCTAGCCTCTAGTCAGGCAAATTAGGCGTCAGCGCCCGTGAGCCTTGGCTCGCGGGCGCTTTCGTGTGGGCGAAGCGGCGTTGGAGGGAGGGCGAGCTTTGCGATGCACCGTGCCGAACCACGGCAACACTGGCGCGTTTGGATTGTTTATGCGACGAATTTGCAATTGCATCTTTAGGATGCGCATTTTATAGCTTGGCCATGAACTGAACAGGGGCGGCCTTATTCGCCGAGGATGCCAATGGACGCGAGCAGTGCGGCAAGAGCGTTCGATGTTGAGGTGGGCGGGAGCTTCTCGAGGCCGGCGCGCATGTTGCGTGTCATCCGGCGGACTGAGCAGGCCGGCCCGATTAACCTTCAGAACCACAGTGCGCCTGCGGCCGCGCCGAGCAGCTTTGCCGGTTCCCGCAAGGTCAACTGGCCTGCCATCGGCCTCATTGGCGGACTGCATGCAGCACTGCTGGTCGGCCTCGTGACCATGGATGTGGTGAACCTCAACCTTCAGACAGCCGCACCGATGCTGGTCGATCTGGTTCCGGTCGCGCCGCCGCCATCTCCGCCCGAGCCGGTGTTCGAGCCGCAGCTTGAAGTCATCCCGCCGGTCATCGTGCCGCCGACCCTTGACATTCTGCCGCCTCGGGAATCTCCCATTCAGGCCGTCGTTGCTGAAACGCCGCCACCGGCAAGCCCGCCCGTTGCGGTGGCCGCGCCCGCGCCGGTTGCGCCCGTGGCGCGCCCATCCGCCTCCGCTGCCGTTGCCGACCTCTCCACAACCATGGTCTCGGTCACACCGCCTCAGTATCCTCTGGCGTCCCGCCGTCTCAAGGAGGAGGGTACCGTCGTGCTGCTGCTGACGGTCGGCCCGGACGGCAAGGTTGCTGACATCCGCGTCTTCCGCTCCAGCGGGCACGAGCGATTGGACACCGCCGCGCTTTCGGCCGTGAAGAAGTGGCGTTGGGCACCCACGCTGCGGGGCGGTCAGCCCGTCCCGGTTCAGGGATTTGTGGAAATTCCCTTTGTTCTCAAGAAGTCATAACCGGTTTCTGCCATGATGATCCAAATTCCCGGCGTGCTCGACGCCCAGACGGTGCAGCGCTGCCGTCAGCTCATGGCCGAGGCCGATTGGGTGGATGGTAACGCGACTTCCGGCGCCCAGTCCGCCCTTGCCAAGCGCAACCATCAACTGCCCGAAGGCTCGCCCGCCGCGCGCGAAATGGGGCGCATCATCCTCGACGCGCTTTCCGCGTCGCCGCTGTTCATTGCAGCGGCCTTGCCCCTGAAGGTGTTCCCGCCGCTGTTCAACCGCTACGAAGGCGGCGAGGGCTTCGGCACCCACGTGGATAACGCCATCCGCATTCAGCGCGGATCAGACTTCCGCATCCGCAGCGATCTCTCCGCCACCTTGTTCCTCGTTGATCCGGATGAGTACGACGGCGGCGAATTGACGGTGGAGGACCAGCTGGGCACCCATACCGTCAAGCTTCCGGCAGGGGACATGGTGCTCTATCCCGCGTCCAGCCTGCACCACGTCACGCCCGTCACCCGCGGCGCACGTCTGGCATCCTTCTTCTGGATTCAAAGCATGGTGCGGGATGACGGCGAACGCCGCACCTTGTTCGAGCTGGATACCACCATCCAGTCGCTGGCGGCCGAGCGCGGGCAGGGCGACCCGAACATCATCCGTCTCACCGGGGTCTATCACAACCTGCTCCGCCGCTGGGCGGACGTGTGAGCTTCCCTGTTCTTGATATCGTTTGATGAGAGGGGGACCTGTCCCCCTTGATTCCCCATCTGCAAAGAAAACAGGTCAGCGCCAATTCGAAAGCAAAAGGCCCCGCGCTTGGGTAAGCGCGAGGCCCTTTGATACCTTGTGTCCGGTTCGTCTTAGTCGACGAAGGCGCGTTCGATGACGAACTGGCCGGGGTTGGCGTTGGAGCCTTCCTTGAAGCCAAGCTCGGTCAGGTAGGCCTGGAATTCCTTGATCATGGCCATGCTGCCGCACATCATCACGCGGTCGGTTTCCGGATCCAGCGCCTTGGGACCTTCAAGGCCCTCGAACAGCTTGCCGTTCTCGATCAGGGTGTTGATGCGGCCGGTGGTGTGGAACTCCTCGCGGGTCACGGTCGGCACGTAGTGCAGCTGCACCAGCGCCTGCTCGCCCACCAGCGGATCGTCGGCCAGATGGCTTTCCAGTTCAGCGCGGCAGGCCAGGTCGCTCACGCGGCGCACCGAGTGGACCACCACCACCTGCTCGTACAGCTCATAGACGTCCGGGTCGCGGATCAGGCTGAGGAACGGAGCAAGGCCCGTGCCGGTGGACAGCATGAACAGGCGCTTGCCCGGCAGCAGGGCATCGGTCACCAGCGTGCCGGTCGGCTTGCGGCCGAGGAAGATCTCGTCACCCGGCTGGATCTTCTGCAGGCGCGAGGTCAGCGGACCATCGGGCACCTTGATCGAGAGGAATTCCAGCTCCTCGGCGTAGGACGGGCTGGCCACCGAGTAGGCGCGCAGCAGCGGGCGCTGATCGCCCGGCAGGCCGATCATCACGAACTCGCCGGAGCGGAAGCGGAAACTTGCGGGACGCGTGATCGTGAAGCTGAACAGGTGCTCGTTCCAGTGGTGCACCTTCAGGACGGTCTCCACGGTCAGCGCAGCAGAGGGCTCGAGCTTGGGCATTTGCTGCAGGCGATCGCTCATGTTCAACACTTCCTCATTAATCAACGTGTTCTGGCGGATACCGCCGGCAAGGGCCGAAGCGATACGCCGGCCTGTTTAAAGCCCCCGGCACGTCCACGGGCAGGCGCGCAGCCAGCCCAAACCATGAAAGTCATGGTCGCGCCGCAGGTTTCTTTATCTCTAGCACGCGCGCGGAGCAAGAACGGCGCTGAAGCCGGATTTTTTCTGAAGCTGTTAAAAATCAGTGGCTTGGCCCATTATGGAAAGATCCGCTTACTCCGAACAAATAATTTCTTGTCCGGTAATGGCCGGCCGATTCTCCAAACAGCTCCGGAAGTTCAGTATTTTCCCCGAGTGATAGCAAACCCCGCACGGCAACGGGCGATGTAGCGGTTGCCATGCGGCGGGGCTCAGGCCCGACTCGGTCTCCGCGCGTCAGATGCCTCAGAAGAAGCTGAAATGACAGGGGAAATACCCTTTGCGCGCGAATATGCCGCGCTCCTGATGTGGGAAGGCGTGTGCCGAATGTCCAGAGGCTTGGCATCAGGAGACAGTTTCAAATTCGCCGCTGCTTGCCCGTGGCTAACGGGAAGCTGCTTCTTCCCGGGCCATCCGGACGATCTCGCGCAGGCGCGGCAGATCAACCGCGCCGGGGATGCGGTAACGTCCGATCAGCATGCCGGGCGTGCCGACCAGTCCCAGCTGCGCCGCCTGGGCGGCGTTGCGGGAGAGCAGCTGGCTGACTTCCGTCCCACGGTTTTCCAGGTCACGCTCCAGCCGTTCCCAGTCCACACCCGCTTCGTCAGCGGCCATGCGGATCGTGCGCTCGTTCAGCCGGGCGGGGAGGTTCATCAGCGCGGCGTGAAAGGCCAGGTGCTTGCCCTGCCACTGGCTGGCGATGGCGGCCCGCGCGGCCTCCATCGAGCCATGGCCCAGCAGCGGCCAATCCCGGAACACCACGCGGATGCCCGAATCTTCCTGAAGCAGCTGATGCACGGCGGCGTCCAGCGAGCGGCAGTAGGGGCACTGATAATCTGAGTAAATGACAATGGTCAGATCATACTGCGCGGGAGTGATCGCCGGGGCGAGGGGATCCTCATAGACAGCGGCTTCCGAAAGCGGCAGCGGCGGTGCCGCAGGGCTATCCCCGCCCAATCTGCTGAGCATCTGGGCGAGCAGAACCACCAGAACAACGCCGCCTATAGCCGCCAACCAGAAGCCGCGCTGTTTCATCTCTCACCCCACCTTGGTCCGATCGCTGCGCCGAAGGGGCTCGCTTGCCCACCGCTGATCATGGTTATGGATAGTCGGGCCGGGAAGGCAACCGGACAAATTCAACCTAACCGCTTCAATTTATATAAGATTGATAACGATTCTCATTGACCAGCGAGGCGTTGCTTATTAAGGGGGGGGATGCAATTGCGAACCCATTGCAACAAGGCCCTGTCAGTGAAACAGTCTATAAAATTTGCCCTGATCGCCCTCGGTATGGCGGCATCGGGCCCGGTTTTTGCCGAAGCGCCCCGAGTGGTAGATGCTTCCAACCGCGCTGTTTCGACGCCTGCAACCGCGCCCCAGCGCATCGTTGTCGCCAACGCGGCGGCGCTGCACACGCTGATCGCGGTGCATTCGGACAAGAAGGCGGCCATCGGCAAAATCGTGGCGGTCAGCGGTGATTTCACCTCGCGCGACAAGGCGCACTTCATTGACCTCGTGAAGCTTTATCCAGAGCTGGCGACCAAGCCGGTGGTGAAGTTCGGGCAGGATGGTCAGGGCCTATCGCCGGACGAAGTGCTCGCGCTGAAGCCGGACCTCGCCATTGTCGGCGGTGGTGGCGGCGCTGTCCAGCCGAACAGTCTAGCAGGCAAGCTCCTTGCGGCCGGCGTGCCGGTGGTGTTCACGGACTATCGCAGCAACCCGGGCCGAAACTCGCTGGCCTCCATTCGGGCGGTTGCGGCGGCCGTCGGCGAGAATCCCGAAACCAATGCATTCGTGACCTTCTATGCCAGCGAACTAGCGCGGGTTCAGGATGTGGTTTCACAGATTCCGCTCAGCCAGCGCCCGAGCGTATTCGTCGAGCTGCGCCCCAGTGCCGAGCGTCCGTGCTGCGGCACTGCCGGCAAGGGCAACATCGGCGAGTTGGTGGAGAAGGCGGGCGGCATCAACGCCGGGTCTTACCTGATCGAGACGCCGCTGGGTCAGGCTAAGGCAGCCTCGGTCGTGGCGCTGAAGCCTGATTTCTACGTCATCACCGGCAGCGACGGCGGAGCCGTGAAGTTCGGCCGTGGCCACAAGGCCGAGGCGGCGAAGGCGGGCCTCAGCGGCATTGCCGCGTTGCGCCCTGACGTGAAGGACATTCCGGCCCTGCGGAACGGCAAGGTGATCGGCCTCTGGCACAGCTTCTACAACCACCCGTTCAACGTCGTCGCCGTGCAGGCGCTGGCGCAGCAGTTCTATCCGGGCCAGTTCGGCGCGCTCGACCCGAAGGAGACCGAGCGCAAGGCATGGGGCTTCCTCGGCCTCGAGCCCGCCGGCACCTACTGGCAGGCGCTCGGCAAGTAATTTCGGAACGATAAAAAGCTTACCTTAGTACAGGGGTTTAACAATGGCTCAGCGTACCCGCACTCTTGCTCTTGGCCGCGCCGCGATGCTGGCTGGAACGGCAATCGGCGTTCTGGGTGGCATCGCTAGCACGGCGCTTCCGGCTTTTGCGGACGAGGCCGCCGATACAGCCTCCACCATCGTCGTGACCGCAGCGGGCCGCGAGCAGGAAATCAAGTACGCCCCGGCCAGCATCAGCATCATTACCCGCGAAGAGCTGGAGCAGATGCCGTACCGCGAGGTCACGGACGCCCTGTACGAGATCCCCGGCGTCACCGTCTCCATGGGCGAGGGCAACTCCAAGGACGTCTCCATCCGCGGCATGGGCGGCAAGTACACCCTCATCCTCGTGGACGGAAAGCGCCTGAGCAGCCGCGAAGCCCGCACCAACGGCGGCAACGTCTCGGAAGGCGGCCTGCTGCCGCCTCTGGAATCGATCGAGCGCATCGAGGTCATTCGCGGCCCCATGTCCTCGCTCTACGGCTCTGACGCCATGGGCGGCGTCGTCAACGTCATCACCCGGCGCGTGAGCGACCGCTGGCGCGGCAGTGTCCGCATGAACGGTACCGGCCAGCTGGCCAGCGAGTTCGGCAATCTGTGGGATGGCAACTTCTACCTTGCCGGTCCGGTGGTGAGTGATGTGGTCGGCATCC
>NZ_DATBUP010000250.1:0-3776 GCF_036515995.1 Pedomonas sp.
CGGCTGATCCTCAAGAGCTTGGGCGCGCCCGCCCTTGCCGGCCGAACGCTCGTTCCGGAATATTCTGGTAAACTATTTGTTCAGCTTACTGTCCAGGTCTGCCCCCGCCGCAACAGGGCATCGAAGTCCGCAACGCCCCGGCTGGCCGCAAGCGTCTGTGTCTGCTCGGCAATGGCCGCCTCATAGGTTGGGGCCGGGTCGCAGTAGAGCACCCCGAGCGCCACCGGAAACTCGGGGAATGCCATCTCCACCAGCAAGTGCGCGATCATGCGGTTGGTCTCGTCATGCACCAGCACGTCCGCCTCCGTCACGCCGTCCTCCCCCAGCGTCACCACCTCCAGCGCCAGCGTGTCCCGGTTCAGCCGCAGGCCCTTGTCGCGTGCCTTGCCCCAGATCATCGGCTTGCCGTGCTCCAGCAGCAGCTGGGTGTCCGCTGCCACCGCCTTCTCGGTGAAGGGCGCATAGACCGCATCGTTGTAGACGATGCAGTTCTGGAAGATCTCGACGAACGACGCGCCTTTGTGCGCATAGGCGCGCTTGAAGATGCCCGGCATGTGCTGGAGCGCCGTGTCGATGGTGCGGGCGATGAACCGGGCGTTCGCCCCCAGCGCAAAGGCCAGCGGCTTCAGCGGCTGGTCGACCGAGCCGAACGGCGTGGAGGGCGAGCGGGTGCCAACGCGCGAGGTGGGCGAATACTGCCCCTTGGTCAGGCCGTAGATCTCGTTGTTGAACAGAAGGATGTTCAGGTCCACGTTGCGGCGGATGGCGTGCAGGGTGTGGTTGCCGCCGATGGAAAGCGCATCCCCGTCCCCCGTGATCACCCACACGTCCAGCGCCGGATTGGCCAGCTTTAGCCCCGTGGCGATGGCGGGCGCGCGGCCGTGGATGGTGTGAAAGCCGTAGGTCGCCATGTAGTAGGGAAACCGGCTGGAGCAGCCGATGCCGGAGACGAACACCGTGTTCTCCGGCCTCACGCCCATCTCCGGCAGCGTGCGCTGCATGCATTTCAGAATGGCGTAGTCCCCGCAGCCGGGGCACCAGCGCACTTCCTGATCGGTGGCGAAGTCCGCCGGGGTCAGCTTCTTGGCTTCCGTCACGTCGTTCATCGCGCGTCCCTTTCCCTCAGCCCAGCATCTGCTCCCTCCAGAATCTTCAAGATCGCCGCCTCGATCTCGGCGATCTTGAAGGGCTGGCCCGACACCTTGTTCAGCGGTCTTGCGTCCACCAGATACTGGTCCCGCAAAATCGTCTTGAACTGGCCGGTGTTCATCTCCGGCACCAGCACGCGGCCGAAACCCTTGAGCAGGTCTCCGAGGTTGCGCGGCAGCGGCCACAGGTGACGAACGTGAATGTGGCTGACCCTGAGCCCCTTCGAGCGCGCCCGCCGCACCGCCTGAATGATGGGCCCGTAGGTAGAGCCCCAGCCCACCACCGCAAGATCGCCCGAGGCCTCGCCCTCCGTCACGTCCTGCTCCGGCACGTGGGCGCTGATGCCGAGGATCTTGTTCGCCCGCGTGTCGGTCATTCTCTGGTGGTTGGTGGCCTCGTAGCTGATGTGCCCGGTGTCGTATGACTTCTCGATGCCGCCGATGCGGTGCTCCAGTCCCATTGTCCCGGGCCGGATCCACACCCGCCCCAGCGTCTCCGGGTCTCGGGCATAGGGGTTCACCTTGCCGGGCTCCGCGGGCGGCTCGGTATGGAAGCGCACGGGAAACGGCGCGTGGTCCTGCAGGCACGGCACCCGCCACGGCTCGGCGGCGTTGGCGATGTACCCGTCCGTCAGCAGCATTACCGGGGTCATGAACTTCGTTGCCAGCCGCACCGCCTCGATCGCGGTCTCGAAGCAATCCGCTGCCGAGCGCGCGGCCAGCACCGCCAGCGGCGCATCGCCATTGCGGCCATAGACCGCCTGATAGAGGTCGGACTGCTCGGTCTTGGTCGGCAGGCCGGTCGATGGCCCGCCGCGCTGGGAGTTCACCACCACCAGCGGCAACTCGGTCATGATCGCCAGCCCCAGCGCCTCGCCCTTCAGCGCGATGCCGGGGCCGGAGGATGAGGTGACGCCTAGGCTGCCCGCGTAGGACGCCCCGATCGCCGAACAGATGGCCGCGATCTCGTCCTCCGCCTGAAAGGTGGTGACGCCAAACTCCCGCAAGCGGGAGAGGTGATGCAGCAGCGGGGAGGCCGGGGTGATGGGGTAGCTTGCAAAGAACAGCGGCAGGCTGGCCAGCTGCGCGCCCGCGACCAGCCCCAGCGACAGGCTCTCGGCCCCCGTCACCGTGCGATACAGCCCCGGGGCGGACTTGACCGGCGCAAGGTGCCGCCGATGCAGGCTATGCCCCAGCTCCGCCGTCTCGCCGAAGGCATGGCCTGCGTTCAGCGCCGCGATGTTGGCCTGCGCCAGCACCGGGTTCTTCGCGAACTTGGCTTTCAGCCAGTCTTCCAGCGGCTGGCGGTCCCGGTCGAACATCCAGAGCATCAGCCCCAGCGTCCACATGTTCTTGCAGCGCAGCGCCTCCTTGTTGCCAAGACCGAAGGGCTTCACCGCGTCCAGCGTCATCTGACTGATATTGAACGCCAGCACCTGAAAGTCGGCCAGCGTGCCGTCTTCCAGCGGGTTGGCGCCATACCCCGCCTTGGCGAGGTTGCGGGCCGTGAATTCGCCCACGTCCGCGATCACTGTGCCACCGCGCCGCACGCCGGGCAGGTCCACCTTCAACGCCGCCGGGTTCATCGCCACCAGAACGTCGGTCGCATCGCCCGCCGTCTCGATATCCGCCGAGCCGAAGTTGATCTGGAAGGAGGAGACGCCGAACGTGGTGCCGGTCGGCGCGCGGATCTCGGCGGGAAAGTCCGGGAACGTCGCCAGATCATTGCCGCTGAGCGCGGTGGAGAGCGTGAACTGCCCGCCGGTCAGCTGCATGCCATCGCCCGAATCCCCGGCGAAGCGCACCACGACCGTCTCGGGCGTGCCGTGCGGCTGGTCCCCTGATACGCGCAACCTCTGGTCTTCAAATGTCGTCGCCATGTGCGCCTCATCCGCCCCGCGCCCCATGGGTTCGGGGCGGTGCATTCAGGCCAGCATCGCGGCACACACTCGAGACGCGGTTCGCCCGCGATATCCGGCGGTTTACATCGACTGTTCCCAGGTTTCGGCGGCGATGGCGATGGTTCGCGCATGCCGCCGGGCAATCACGCTCACATCAGCCCCGTAGCCGCCGCCCATCACGGTCACGAACGGCACTCCGCGTCCGAGGCACTCTCGCGCAACATACCTGTCGCGGGCCGCCAGTCCCTCGTCGCTCAGCGCGAGGCGACCCAGCCGGTCCTCCGCATGCACGTCAACGCCCGCATTATAGAACACAAGCTGGGGCCGGTGCAGCATCAGAATACCCGGCAGGTTTTCCTGCAACAGCTTCAGGTAGGTGGCATCCTGCGCGCCCACGTCCAGTCCGATGTCGAGGTCGCTGCGCGCCTTGCGCACCGGAAAGTTCGCCTCGCAGTGCATGGAGAAGGTGAACACCCGCGCCTCCTCCTCGAACATCACCGCCGTGCCGTCGCCCTGATGCACATCAAGGTCCACCACAAGAATGCGCTCCACCGCCCCTTCCGCCAGCAGCTGGTGCGCCGCGATGCCCACGTCGTTGAGCACGCAGTAGCCGGAGCCGAAGCCGGGATGGGCATGGTGGCTACCGCCCGCCGTGTTGGACGCCGCCCCCACCTCGAGCGCCGCCCGCGCCGCCGCCAGCGTGCCGCCCGAGGCATGGCGCGCACGG
>NZ_DATBUP010000251.1:0-8291 GCF_036515995.1 Pedomonas sp.
ACCTTCCAGGCCATCATCATCTGGCGCGACGAGCTCGTCGAGGGCCGGGTGCTCCTGCGCGACATCATCGATCTCGAAGCCACCTATGCGGGCCCGGACGGCAAGGGCGCCCCAAACCCACGATTGCCGGTGAACAGGAGCGCACGCGGCTCAAGGATCGGGGGGTCGACCTCTCCCTCAGCTATGGGTCGGAGACTGCGTGGAACGCGCGCGGCGGCGAGCGGGAGCGCGTGCGCGAGACCGGCCAGTTCACCTTCGGCGCGACGCTGGACATGGAGACGCTGGCAGGCATCGAAGGCGGCACGTTTCAGGGCACCGTAACCTACCGGCGCGGCTATGACCTCGGCGAGAAGGCGGGGCTTGGCGTGCTCCAGCAGGTGCAGGAGGTGTTCGGGCGCGGCCAGACCTGGCGGCTCACCCAGTTCTGGTATCAGCAGGAATTTGAAGGCAGCGGCATTGACCTGAAGTTCGGCCGCCTGACGATGGGCGAGGACTTCGCCGCCTTCTCCTGCGAGTTCATGAACCTCACCTTCTGCGGCTCCCAGCCCGGAAACATCGTGGGCGATTACTGGTTCAACTGGCCGGTCAGCCAGTGGGCCGCGCGGCTGCGGGTGGAGGCAGAGAACGATCTCTACGCGCAGGCGGGCGTGTTCGAGGTGAACCCGAAGAATCTGGAAAACGATTTCACCATCGGCCACTTCAAGGGCGCGACCGGCGTCCTGCTGCCGCTGGAGGTGGGCTGGACGCCCGCGCTCGGCGCCAACCGCCTGCCGGGCACTTACAAGGTGGGCGGCTGGTACAACACGGCGGACGGGGACGACGTGTTCCTCGATGTCAACCGTGAGCCCCAGCCGGTCACCGGCGCGCCGCCGCTGAGCCGGTCCGGGCGCTACGGCGGCTATGTCATGGTGCAGCAGCAGGTCACCGGGCGGGCGGAGGAAGCCCGCACCATCTCGGGCCTGACCCTGTTTCTCAACCTCACGCAGGCGGACCGGAAGACCTCCCGCATCGACAATCAGGTGAGCGCGGGCCTGTTCTACACCGGCCTGCTGCAGGCGCGCCCGGAGGATGTGATCGGCTTCGCGGTGGGCCGCACCAACGTCAACGCCCGCGCCGAGCGGGATTTTCCCGGCCCACGCCAGCAGGCGGAGAAGCCCGGCGCGGAGTATGCGGCCGAACTGTACTACGGCTTTCATGTGGCCGAGTGGCTGATCCTACAGCCCAACGTGCAGTACATCGTCAATCCGGGCGGGTTCGACCACAACAAGGACATCGTCGTCTTCGGCCTCAAGGCCAACCTGGTCCTCTGATCCCGGCTGTGATCGTTGCTAGCGCACCTTCACGTAGCGCCCCGGTGCGTCCTCGATCGGCGGGAAATCCGGGTGCTCCCCGGGCGTGCGCGCGGGCACCTGTTCGCCTGCCAGCGGCCCCAGCCAGTCCAGCCAGTCCGGCCACCACGAACCCTGCCGCTGTTCGGTGGCGGCGGCGAATTCCTCCAGCGTCGGCGGCACGGGCGCGCCCGCGCGGTAGCCGTACTTGTTGGCCGAAGGCGGGTTGACCACGCCCGCGATATGCCCTGATCCGGCCAGCACGAAGCGCATCGGGCCGGTGAAGCTCCGGGTCAGCTTGTAAACGGAATTGGGCGGTGCGATGTGATCGTCCCGCCCGGCCTGAATATAGGTCGGCACCTTCACCCGCCGCAAATCGATGGCCGTGCCTGCAATCTCCAGCGCATCCGGCCGGGCCAGCCGGTTCTCCAGATACATGCCCTTCAGATATTCGCGCAGCATGGCGTGGGGCAGGCGGGTCGAGTCCGAGTTCCAGTAGAGCAGGTCGAACGGCGGCGGCTCCCGGCCCAGCAGGTAGTTGTTCACCACGTAAGACCAGATGAGATCGTTCGCCCGCAGCAGGTTGAAGGTGGCCGCCATGTACCGGGAGTCGAGATAGCCCTTCTCGGCGCACAGCAGGTCGAGCATCCCCATCTGGGCCTCGTCGATGAGGATGCGCAGCTCGCCCGCGTCCGCGAAATCCACCTGCGTCGTGAAGAAGGTGGCGGAGGAGACGAGGTCGCCGCGCCCCATCGCCTCGAGCCACGCCAGCGTCGGGGCGAGCAGCGAGCCCGCCACGCAGTAGCCGATGGCATGGACGGACGGCGCGTCGCATATGCTGCGCGCCGTCTCCATCGCGCGAATGAGCCCGTCCTGCATGTAGTCGGCAAGGCCGGTGTCGCGGTGCTCGCTGCCGGGATTGACCCACGACATCACGAACACGGTGAAGCCCTGGCTGACGCACCAGCACACGAAGGATTTCTCCGGCGTCAGGTCGAGGATGTAATATTTGTTGATCCACGGCGGCGCGATCACGATGGGCACCGCGTGCACCGTCTCCGTCGTCGGCGCGTACTGGATCAGCTGGAACAGGTGGTTCTCGAACACCACCTTGCCGGGCGTCGTCGCCACATTCTGCCCGACCGTGAACGCGTCCTCGCTCGTCAGGCTGATGTAGCCCTTCTCCATGTCCGCCAGCAGGTTCTGCAAGCCGCGCAGCAGGTTCTCGCCCTGCTCCTCGAGCGTCGTCTTCAGCACCTGCGGATTGGTGAGGGGGATGTTGGCCGGAGAGAGCGCATCCACCAGCTGCCGGGTGAAGAAGCGGGCCTTCTCGCGCTCGTGCGGCTCGAGGCCCTCCACGCTCTCAACGGCGGCCAGCCAGTGCTCGCTCGCGATCAGGTAACTCCGGCGGGCCAGATCGAACACCAGATGAGACTGCCACTCCGGCGCGGCGAAGCGGCGGTCCTGCCTGCCGGGGGCGGGCTGGCCAGCCTGCTTGGGCGAGGCCGCCTGCGTCCACAGCTCCATCAGGTCGCTCGCCATCGCCGCTTGCCGGTCCGCCAGCCTTTGCGGGTCGGCGGTCAGCCCGGCCATCACCTTCGCGCTCAGCGGCATCAGGCCGAACGGGTCGGGCGGCAGCGGCCGACTCGTCGTGCTCTGGCGCACCCAGAACTCCAGCAGGTGCTGCTGGGCGCGGCCCATCAGCCGAGTCCAGTGTTGGAATCTTTCGTAAGTCTCGGTGGAAGCC
Organism: Pedomonas sp.; assembly: GCF_036515995.1. Classification (NCBI taxonomy): domain Bacteria; kingdom Pseudomonadati; phylum Pseudomonadota; class Alphaproteobacteria; order Sphingomonadales; family Pedomonadaceae; genus Pedomonas; species Pedomonas sp. The sequence goes on from NZ_DATBUP010000251.1 coordinate 3,076, forward strand.
GGACGATATGATGCCGTTTGGTCGCCCATCCTAATTTTCTTGCGTATCCCAGCAAAAACCGGGGGTCTTCGACACCATTGGCTATCGCCTTCGAATCCGCCTCGCCTTATAAGGCCAAGAGGCGGTCCCAGCCTAGCCTACTGGCAGGCCCAAGGGGAAGCCGATACACCGTTACATAAAGGTTCGACCAATGATCGATGAGGAATTCTACCGCGTTAAGCGCCTGCCGCCCTATGTGTTCGCTGAAGTGAACGCAATGAAGGCAGCCGCCCGAGCGCGCGGGGAAGACATCATCGACCTTGGCATGGGCAATCCGGACATGCCGCCCCCGGCGCACATCGTCGAGAAGCTGGCGGAAGTCGCCCGCAAGCCGGATGCGCACGGCTATTCGGCCTCCAAGGGCATTAAGGGTCTGCGCAAGGCGCAGGCGGCCTATTACCAGCGCCGGTTCAACGTCGAGCTGGACCCGGAAACCGAAGTCGTCGTCACCCTCGGCTCGAAGGAGGGCCTCGCCAACCTTGCGCAGGCGATCACCGCGCCGGGCGACGTGATCCTGACCCCGAACCCCAGCTATCCCATCCACGCCTTCGGCTTCATCATCGCCGGTGCCGCGCTGCGCCACGTTCCGGCCAAGCCGGGGCCGGAGTTCATGAAGAGCCTTGAGAACGCGGTGCGCTACAGCGTGCCCAAGCCGACGGCCATCGTAATGGGCTACCCGTCCAACCCGACCGCCGAGGTGGTGGACCTGGATTTCTACGCGCAGGTCGTGGACTTCTGCCGCAAGCACGAGATCTGGGTGCTGTCCGACCTCGCCTATTCGGAAATCTACTTCGACGGCAATCCGCCGCCGTCCATTCTGGAAGTGCCGGGCGCGAAGGACATCGCGGTCGAGTTCACCTCCATGTCCAAGACCTACAACATGGCGGGCTGGCGCGTGGGCTTCGCCGTCGGCAACAAGAAGCTGATCGGCGCGCTGACCCGCGTGAAGTCCTACCTTGACTACGGCGCGTTCACGCCGGTTCAGGCAGCGGCCGTTGCCGCGCTGAACGGCCCGCAGGATTGCATCGAGCAGGCCCGCCAGCTCTACAAGCACCGCCGCGACGTGCTGGTGGAGAGCTTTGCCCGCGCCGGGTGGGACGTGCCGCCGCCGCCGGCCTCCATGTTCGCATGGGTCCCGGTGCCGCCTGCGTTCCGCGAGCTGGGCGCGCTGGAGTTCTCCAAGCAGCTCCTGTCCAACGCGCAGGTTGCCGTCGCGCCGGGCGTCGGCTTCGGCGAGCTGGGCGAGGGCTATGTGCGAATCGCCATGGTGGAGAACGAGCACCGCATCCGCCAGGCCGCCCGCAACATTCGCCGCTGGTTCCAGGCCGAAGGGCTGAACGTGCCCTCTGCCAAGGCGGCCGCGGAGTAATAAAATCAGGCGTTTGGAGCGGCCTTGCGGGAACGCGGGGCCGCTTCAAGCGTAGCTGTAGGGTGACCGGGCATGTCCCGGCCATACGCGTTTGCAATCAATCGGGCCGGGTTTTACCCGGCCGTGCTCTTTCAAGCGGCGGAGACGTGCTCGGCTCGGGAAGGCTGGAGTCGGGGTGTTACAACCTCCGGCAAGCGCACAGGCCCTAGCCAAAGCGTTCCGCACCCGCTAGGACCGTCGCGATCAAGAGTGGGATAAGAATGTCTGACAAGCCTTTACGTGTTGGCTTGGCAGGGCTGGGCACCGTTGGTGCCGGCTTGGTCAAGCTTCTCGCCGACAACGCCGAACTGGTAAGCCGCCGGGCGAACCGCCCGATCGTGATTACCGCCGTGTCGGCGCGGGACCGCACCCGTGACCGGGGCGTGGATCTCTCCGGTTTCGGCTGGGAGGACAATGCGGTCGATCTGGCCGCGCGCGACGACGTGGATACGGTTGTCGAGCTCATCGGCGGCGCGGACGGTCCGGCACTGGCGCTGGCCAGGTCGGCGCTGGGCGCCGGCAAGGGCTTCGTCACCGCCAACAAGGCCATGCTCGCCCATCACGGCATGGAGCTGGCCGCGCTTGCGGAAAGCACCAACGCGCCCCTCAAGTTCGAGGCGGCGGTGGCCGGCGGCATCCCGGTTATCAAGGGCATGCGCGATGGCCTGTCCGGCAACCGGGTTCAGGCCGTCTACGGTATTCTGAACGGCACCTGCAACTTCATCCTCACGGCCATGGAGCGGGACGGCAAGCCGTTCGCGGACGTGCTGAAAGAGGCGCAGGCGCTGGGCTACGCCGAGGCCGATCCCACCTTCGACATCGACGGCATCGACGCGGCTCACAAGCTCTCGATCCTCTCGTCGCTGGCCTTCGGCACGAAGATCAATTTCAAGGGCGTCTCCACCTGCGGCATCCGCAGCGTCGCGCCCGCCGACATCGACTACGCCAGCGTGCTCGGCTACCGCATCCGCCTCATCGGCATGGCCCGTCAGGAAGACGGCGGCCTGTTCCAGCGCGTTCACCCGTGCCTGGTGCCGGTCAACCACCCGCTGGCGCATGTGACGGATTCGCTGAACGCCGTGGTGGCGGAGGGCAACTACGTCGGCCGCCTGCTGTTCCAAGGCCGGGGCGCGGGCGAGGGGCCGACCGCCTCCGCCGTTGCCGCTGACCTCGTGGACGTGGCGCGCGGCGAGTTCGGCCCGGCCTTCGCCATGCCGGCGGGCAGCCTGTCGGACGTTCCGGCGGCAGACCCCGCCAGCCACGTCGGCCGCTATTACATCCGCCTGACCGTGGTGGACCGCCCGGGCGTTCTCGCCGAGTTGACCGCCATTCTGCGCGATCTTTCCGTTTCGGTGGAAAGCCTCATCCAGCGCGGCGGCGCGCCGGATGGCGCGGTGTACTTCGTGCTGACCACGCACGCAGGCCCGCAGCAGGCCGTCACCGAAGCACTGGCCCGGATCTCGGCGCTCGACAGCGTCACGACCGAGCCGGTGATGATGCACATTCTTGATTTTTAATGGTCAAAAGAGGCCTTCAATGACTCAGACTCCTAGCCAGATCCTCGACCGCGTTTGGGTGCTGGAAATGGTGCGCGTCACCGAGGCGGCAGCCATTGCAGCCGCCAAGCTGGTGGGCCGCGGCAATGAAAAGGAAGCCGATTCCGCCGCCGTGGAAGCCATGCGCGACGCCCTGAACAAGCTGCCGTTCAACGGCACCGTCGTGATCGGTGAAGGCGAGCGCGACGAAGCGCCGATGCTCTACATCGGCGAGAAGGTCGGCGCGGGCGAAGGTCCGGACATCGACATCGCGCTCGATCCGCTGGAAGGCACCACCCTGACCGCCAAGGCCTCCCCGAACGCGCTGGCCGTTCTGGCCATTGCCGAGAAGGGCAACCTGCTGAACGCGCCGGACGTCTACATGGACAAGCTGGCCATTGGCCCGGGCTATGAGGAAGGTCTCGTCGATCTGGACTTCGGTCCGGCCGAGAACGTGCGCCGCTTCGCCGCCGCCAAGGGCGTGAAGCCGGAAGAAGTGATGGTCTGCGTGCTGGACCGTCCGCGTCACGAAGCCCTGATCCGCGAGCTGCGCGAAGTCGGCTGCGGCATCAAGCTCATCCCGGACGGCGACGTTGCCGGCGTGATGGCCGTGTCCGACCCGGACGAGACCAACGTCGACATGTACATGGGCTCGGGCGGCGCGCCGGAAGGCGTGCTGGCAGCCGCTGCCCTGCGCTGCATCGGCGGCCAGATCCAGGGCCGTCTCATCTTCCGCAATGAAGACGAGAAGGAACGCGCCCGCCGCGTCGGCATCACCGACTTCAACCGCAAGTACAGCCTGACCGAGCTGGCCGCCGGCGACGTGATCTTTGCCGCTACCGGCGTGACCGACGGCGCGCTGCTGGAAGGCGTGAAGCGCAAGCCGGGCGGCTGGTTCACCACGGAATCGCTGGTGATGCGCGCCTCCTCCGGCACCGTGCGCTACGTCTACGGCGAACACCGCCGCAAGGCGCTGTAAGCAGCGAAGTACCGCAAGGTTGGAATAGGGCCGGGGGTTTCTCCGGCCCTTTTCTTTTGGGCGCAGGATCCGGTGCATGCAGGCTTTTCCCGCCCTCCGCGATGCGCGTTCCCGAGACTGTGGCGCGATCTTGTCCACAAAGGTGCGGGGGAAAGGGTTCCTATGAAAAAAGCCCGGACGCTGGCACGCCCGGGCTTTTGGTGGTGATCCACATCGAAGCATTATCTGCCCGACCGAAATACCAATAGTAGCCCGTTGGCGCAAATCCCCCCATGGTCGAATAACTGGAACGCCGCCACTGGCGGAGCGCCCCATGGTTTGGCGGGCTGCATTCCCGGCCTGACTCGCCTTTATTTAAGTTATTGTAATTATTGATATTAATAGAGATGTTCTTGCAGGCTGTCTGTTATGAATCCCCCTGACGGTCAGCGCCGTAGCACTCCCGCTGCGCTGCAATCCGACTGTCAAAGGGGGTGAGTCTCATAAAATATGAAACAATTGCCTCATTAATCATCGGCGTTCCGACGCTGATGATTGCCTTCGCGATGCTTGTGCTCAAGATCGTGGAGGTGTCGCGTTCAAAATAGCGCGCGGCATGGGTCCGGGGATGGCACCTCCGGGCCCATAACGAAAAAAGCCCGGGCCTTGGCACTGCCCGGGCTTTTGGTGGTGAGTCATATGAAACGTAGCCTCGAAACCGTAGATACCATAGCTGCCCCCTCCCGCAAATCCCCTCATGGTCGAACGTCCAAGGCAAAGCCATTGGCGGAACGCCCTTCCGCATGAGATAGGCATCAACCAATCAATAGCAGGAATATGCTTGACATCACCTAGGTAATTGCCTGTCGTCTCCTTGTCGACAGTGAGTCGGTGGCATAAGAGTACACGATGGCAGCGACGCCATGGCGGAAGCACCGCGATGAGCCTGCTCGTCAGAGCAGCAGGTGCTCACCCGCCGGGGACGGAGCGTTCTTTCCTGACCCGCATGAGGCGTTATCTGGGGCTTCTTCCGTGCGATGTTGCGGCTGGAGGAAGGAAGGCGTCGCAGTGATCATCGCAGGCTGCATGAGGGCGCAATCGCCCGAACGTAGCACCGCGCCCGCCCACCGCTTTTAGCACAGGGCGGCCGGACGTGGTGACAAGGCCGGTCAAGCCGTCAGGGTAGGGGTTGTAGAGGTTCCCCGCCGGGGGGACGAGGGTCGTCTAGCGTTCAGTGTGCAAAAGCGTTCCGGCTCGCGCCGTCCCGCGCGGGCAG
>NZ_DATBUP010000252.1:0-5587 GCF_036515995.1 Pedomonas sp.
ACTAGCTAATCTGACGCGGGCTCTTCTCGGGGCGATAAATCTTTGGTCTCACGACATCATACGGTATTAGCTCAAGTTTCCCTGAGTTATTCCGTACCCCAAGGCAGATTCCCACGCGTTACTCACCCGTGCGCCACTAAGTCCGAAGACTTCGTTCGACTTGCATGTGTTAGGCATTCCGCCAGCGTTCGTTCTGAGCCAGGATCAAACTCTCAAGTTAACGTCCTAACCAATCCGTCCCGGACAAACCGAAACAGACCAGCCGGATTAAAGAGCATTCCTGCACGTCACTGTATTCTAGCGACATGTAAGAAAGCAAAGTTCACGTGTCCGTCGGGTGACTTCCCTCAAGACCCGTGAGCATCGCCGCCCACATGTCCCTTCCAAAAACCAACAATGAGAAAGAGCAAGGCCTCATCAGGTAAGAACCCAAGAAGGCAATTTCAACCCGTCCGCCGCTTCGTCTCCGTCGCGTCGGCCGCGCTGTGTGGAGGGCTTATATGGAGAGAGGGCGGTCGTTGTCAAACACCTTTTTGCGGTGTTTTGTTCCTTTGTCCGATCTTTTTCCGATTGGCCTTGATTTACAAGCGCTTAACCATGCAAAATTTTGGTCGCGGCACGCCCCCTTTGCCGCAACGAAGGCGACAAGGGAGTACGGCGGCAATGCCGGAACCGGCACGTGGAGCGGAATCGCGCGGCTCCTTGGGTTGGCATTCAAGCCGAACCAGCCTGGTGACAGCGGGATGCCGGCATTCGGCCGGCCCTGTCACGCCTAACTGGTGGCGATATAGGACTTCAGGGCAGCCGCTTCCTGCTCGACTTCCTCGATGCGGCGTTTGACGAGGTCGCCGATCGAGACGATTCCGAGGAGATTGCCCTCATCCACGACCGGCACATGGCGAATGCGCCGGTGGGTAATCAGCGTCATGACCTCGGGCACGGAATCGGTCGGCCGGCAGGTGACGACGGGAGAAGTCATGAGGGTCTTGGCGGTCTGTTCGAGGATGGCCGGCCCGGTGGTGGCAAGCCCGTGGATGATGTCTCGCTCGGACAGGACGCCGACGACATCCGAGGCGTCATCGGTAACCAGCACCGCACCGATGCTGCGCGTGTGCAGCAACGCAATCACGTCCTTGATGACCATGGTGTCGGACACCATGACGACTTCACTGCCCTTTACGGCCAGAATGGCTGCGATGGTCATGGTTGTTCTCCTCCCACTGAACCTCGGCCCCACTCAAGCTTAACGATTTAAACGCGAAATCGTCTTCGCTGCCCCGATGATCGCGATTCGGGTCGCCTATGGGAAGGCAATAGTGCCCTTCCCCCACCATTTCCTCCGCACGGATGGCTGATCACACAGACGCGATGCATCCACCAAGGATGGGGGCGCAAAAGAAACGGGCGGAAGAGGAGACCTCTTCCGCCCGCCGTTTCCGGGACAGGGGTATCGCCGCGCTTCCGGATTACCAGTCGATCTGGGCGCGCAGGCCGAACACGTGAGCGTCGGCGCTGGCGTCCGCCTCGGTCGAGCCGATGCGCGAGCCGATGCCGCGACCGCCCGCACCGCGGCTGATGTCGCTGACATCCACGTAGGTGTACTGGGCCGCGAACTTGATATAGTCGATCGGCAGCCAGATCAGGCTCAGGCCGTAGCCGGTCTGCGTGCCGCCGTTGACGAACTGGGACACGGTGCCGGAGCTGACGTCGTCGCCGAGGTCCAGATAGTCGATGCGGGCGTTGACCTGCCATGCACCAGCGCCGCCCTTGCTCACCGGGTTCAGCACCTTGGTACGGTCGAATGCGCCGCCCTTGTAGCCGCGGGTTTCACCGGTCAGGAAGTAGCCGAGCTCGACGTAACCGCCGCTGAACTTGGCGTTGCCGGCCAGACGGGTACCGGAGACGGTGTCGTCGCCCGGAACGGTCTCCGTCGGCGAGATGCCGTTGACCTTCATGAACTGATATTCGGCAGCCGCGTGCAGCGGACCGAAGATGCCAGCGGCTTCCAGGCCGATCAGGTCGTCGCTCTTGCCGGCAATGGTGCCGGTGTCGACAAAGCGGGTCGAGCCGGAGCGGACGAACGGACGGGCACGGTAGCGGTTGCCCAGCGAGTCCGTGTTGAATTCGCGGTGCTGGTAGCTGGCACCGAAGTGCAGCTGGTTTTCGCCAACCTTCGGAGCGTAGACGAGGCGGGTGCCGAACAGCCACTCGTCGCGGCCGCGGCTGCCGGTGATGGCGGTGTTGAAGATGCCCGCGTCGAACTTGAAGTCACCCTGGCTGTAGCCGCCCGAGACACCCAAGCGACGGCCGGAGTAGAACGCCTCGGTCACCTGGGCGCGCTCCATGAAGGAGCTGAAGCGCGAGGAGGTCATCTGCTCGAGGCTGTAGTTGGTTTCCATGTTGCCGAGCTTCACGCTGAAGGGCGAGTCCTTCGGAGCGTATTCGATCAGCACGTCGCCATAGCCGACGGTTTCCGGATCGGAGAAATCAACCTCGGCCTTGTACTTGAAGTCGCCGGGCATCGCGCCTTCAACGCCGATGCGCACGCGGCGGAAGTAGCTCTGGAAGCCCAGATCCTTGCCGTCCACCAGATCATCCGGATCGGAGATCATGCCGGCATCATACTGAACGCGGCCACGCACCTTGAAGGTGAACCCGCTGCCGCTGCTCTGCGGCGCACCCTTCCAGCTGACGGCCTTTTCGCTCTTGGCCAGCTGCGCCTTCAGCTCTTCCATCTGGGTCTGGAGAGCCTGAAGCTGAGCCTGCACCTGCTGCGTATCAGCAGCGGCGGCATCCTGCGCCAGAGCCGAACCTGCCCATGCCTGCGACCCGACAAGCGCCGTTGCCAACAGGACAGCGCGGTAATTCTTATTGGTAATCATTTAATGCCCTCACTTCTGGGTGCGTTGCAGGCCCCGCTCTAGTGATGGCGTGTGAAGCTTAGGCGACAGCGACGTGACAGTTTGGTTACAGAGGCGCCCCGCCGCGAACTGTTGCCTGAAAGCAACAGGAGGTTCGAGCCGGAGACTGGCTCGAGAGTGCAAGCGGGCAAAACAAAACGGCGCAGCTCCCGTCAGGTGCTGCGCCGTTTGTCAGGCTTTGGACTGGAGCCCCGATCGACCCGCCAACGGCGAATCTCGGACTTCAGTTTTTATAGTTCTGCCGCTGTCTCGCGCACCGGATACTCCGTGTCGGACAGTACCGAGAGGCTTGCGTCAGGCCGCGTTTTCAGCCGGGCTCGCTTCGCCTTCCGCTTCCGGCTTCACCTTCCGAGGGCGACCGCGACGGCGGCGGGGTTTTTCCTCTTCGGCGGGCGCTTCAACGGCCTCTTCTGCCGGCGCTTCGGGAGCGGCGTCCGCAACCGGTGCTTCGGCAGGAGCAGCAGGCTCGGCAACCTCAGCGGCCGGCTCGAGATTCAGGTTCCGCTGCACCGGGGGCTTCGAATAGCCCTGCGGCACGGAAACTTCCGGAGCCTCGTCGTCGTAGCCCACATCGTCGTGGTCCCGATCGTCGCGCTCGTCACGCTCGCGAGGACGGGTGTCCTCGTAGCGGGAGCGGAACTCCGCCAGCACCCGGTGATAGTGGTCCGCGTGCTGCATGTAGTATTCGGCGAGGATCCGGTCGCCCGCAGACGTCGCGTCTCGAGCCAGCGACTTGTACTTTTCCAAAAGCTGCTGGGCATTGCCGCGAATGCGTGCGTCGTTGCGGCTGCCCGACTCCATCGGGCGGCTGCCCGACTGTGCAGGGCGACCACCACCACCGCGTCCTCTACGGCGACCGCTTTGTCCGTTTCTCATCGACCCGTTCTCAAAATATATTTGCCCTTAGGGCAATCGCCCCATACGTCGGCGCGCGCTGGGCGCCGTAGCCTTAAAATCCGTCAATTTCGGAAATCAGGCGGCAGAGGAAACCATCAACCCTGCCAATCTCGTGTCTAACTGTTTCCCAGCCCATTTCCAAGAGAATTCTCAGCCTGCCGACACTCAATACAGCGGGGATGACCGGCCAAGTCGTGATGCACTCTACTTAAAAAACCTGCCCCTGCGGCGATCTGACCAACCGGCTCGGCCTGGGTGTATCCGACTTCCAGAAACACCCTTCCCCCCGGCGCCAGCAGGCGTCCGAGATCCGGAATGATCCGCTGGTAGTCGTCCAGCCCGGCCGCCCCGGCAAACAGGGCGCTCCTTGGCTCAAAGTCAGCCACTTCAGACGACAGAACCTCTTCCTCACCGATGTAGGGCGGGTTGGAGAGAATGCAATCAAATGGCCCCGAAAGCGCCTCGGCCCAGTCGCTCACAACGAAGGCGGAACGGTCAGCCAGCCCCAGCCGCGCTGCGTTGTCGGCCGCCACCAGCGCGGCATCGTAGGAGCGATCAACGCCGACGCCGAAGCTGCCGGGACACTCGTGCAGAACCGAGAGGAGCAGGCAGCCCGACCCCGTGCCCAGATCCAGCACCCGCAGAGGCCGGTTCTCCGGCCCGACCTGCTGCGGAAAAGCGCGCAACACCGCCTCGATCATCGTCTCGCTGTCCGGACGGGGGATGAGCGTGGCGGGCGTTACCCGGAACTCGAGTGACCAGAATTCCCGCACGCCGGTGATGTAGGCCACCGGCTCGCCTGTGGCGCGACGGGAGACAAGCGCCTGGAATTGCTGGGTCTGCGCTTCGGCCACTTCGAGGGTGGTATCAATGAGCATGCTCAGGCGCGGCAAGCCCAGCACGTGCGCCAGCAGCACCTCGGCATCCAGCCGCGGATCGAGGAGGCCGGCATCGGCAAGTCGTGCCGCGCCCGCGCGCAGGACCTCAGCTCGCGTCATCCAGCTGCGCCAGCTTTTCGGCCTGATCTTCCGCGATCAGCGCCTGCACCAGTTCTTCAAGGCCGTCGCCTTCCAGCACCAGATCGAGCTTGTGCAGCGTCAGGTTGATGCGGTGGTCGGTCACGCGACCCTGCGGGAAGTTGTAGGTGCGAATGCGCTCCGAGCGATCGCCCGAGCCGACCTGAGACTTGCGGTTGTCCGCCCGCTCGCGGTCGATCTTCTCGCGCTCGATGTCATAGAGCCGGGCGCGCAGGATCTTCAGCGCCTTGGCCTTGTTCTTGTGCTGGCTCTTCTCATCCTGCTGGCTGACGACGAGGCCGGTGGGCAGGTGGGTGATGCGAACCGCCGAGTCGGTGGTGTTCACCGACTGGCCGCCCGGGCCCGACGAGCGGAACACGTCGATGCGCAGATCCTTCTCGTCGATCTGCACATCTACCTCTTCCGCCTCCGGCAGCACAGCCACGGTGGCAGCAGAGGTGTGGATGCGCCCGCCCGATTCGGTGGCAGGCACGCGCTGCACGCGATGCACGCCCGATTCGAACTTCAGCTTGGCAAACACGCCCTGACCAGTGATGGAGGCGACGACTTCCTTGTAGCCACCCACGTCAGACGGGCTGGCCGAGATCAGTTCGGTCTTCCAGCCCTGCCCTTCGGCGTAGCGGGTGTACATGCGGAACAGGTCGCCCGCGAACAGCGCCGCCTCGTCACCGCCCGTACCGGCGCGGATTTCCAGAATCGCGGACTTCTCGTCGGCCACGTCCTTCGGCAGCA
>NZ_DATBUP010000253.1:0-9431 GCF_036515995.1 Pedomonas sp.
CCCAGACATCCCCGAAACACAAGGGGCATTTCATTAGCAATCGTACCTTGGTGCGCATCACTTCGCAAGATACTTAGTCAATCGCGTAATCTTTAATATATGCATAGTGAAATGACGCATTTGCTACGCACTGACGCACCGATGCCCTTGAACACGAAACAAGCCGGCAAATCGGCCACGCCGGATTGAGCGAAACGTCACCCCGGACATGCCTCGCCCCGACGCGTAAACGGTGCAGCCCGGCGGGGAGAGGCCGAATAACCTGAAACATTACGCTTTCAGGATCATATCGGCCGCCTTCTCCGCGATCATCATGGTCGGCACGTTCGTGTTGCCGCCCGGCACCATGGGCATGACCGAGGCGTCAACGACGCGAAGCCCTTCAACGCCATGCACCCGCAACTGCGGATCGACCACCGCTCGGGCATCGCGGCCCATGCGGCAGGTGCCGACGGTGTGAATGTCCGCAATGGCGGTCTCGCGCAGGTAGGCGTCCAGCTCGTCATCGGACTGGAGCGCCGCGCCGGGCGCGAGCTCCTCGCCCCGCAACGGATCGAACGGGGCCTGCGCAAAGATGTTCCGGACCGCGCGAATGGCATCGCGCCCCAGCGCCATGTCGTTCGGCGAGGCGAGGATGTTGGGATCGAGGCTGAGCGGTGCCATGGGATCCGCCGAGGTCAGACGGATCTCGCCCGCGCTTTCAGGATACAGCAGGTTGATGTGGGCAAAATAGCCGTGTTTCATGATGAGCTTGCGGCCCATGGCCTCATAAAGCGCCATGGAGAAGTGGATCTTGATGTCCGGCTCTTCCGAGCCGGGGCGCAGGCGCATGTACGCCACCACCTCCATGGGCGGCTGGGCGAGCGGCCCCTTGCGGAACACGGCAAAGTCGAACGCCGCCTTGGCCGCGATGACGGGATTGAAGAAATTATAAAGCGAGATGGGCTGCGAGCAGGTCTGCTTGACGGTGACGGCGATGTGGTCCCGCCAGTTCTGCCCGACACCGGGCAGGTCCTGCACCACCGGAATGCCGTGCTCGGCCAGATGAGCCGCCTCCCCGATGCCGGACAGCATGAGGATGTGGGGCGAGTGCACCGCGCCTGACGAGACGATGACTTCGCGCGCGGCCGAGGCGCGCACGATCTGGTCGCCCAGCTTGTATTCGACGCCGCTGGCGCGCCTGTCCTCGAACAGCACCCGCTGCACGTGCGCGCCGGTGACGATACTGAGATTGGAGCGCTTTGCCGCCGGGCGCAGATAGGCATGGGCGGAGCTGTAGCGCCGCCCGGCAGAGGCGGTCACGTCCGTTGGCCCGACGCCTTCGCGGTGCGCGCCGTTCATGTCTTCATTATAAGGCAGGCCTGCCGCCTGCGCGGCCTCGCAGAAGGCCTTGGCCAGCGGGTGATTGATACCAGGACGGCTGACGTGCACCGGCCCGCCCGCGCCGTGAAATTCATTGGCCCCGGGCTGATAGTCTTCGAGCTTCCTGAAGTAGGGCAGCACATCCTCGTAGCTCCAGCCCTCGTTGCCGAGCTGGGCCCAGCGGTCATAGTCGCCGCGGGTGCCGCGATCATAGACCATGCCGTTGATGGACGAGCCTCCGCCCAGCACCTTGCCGCGCGGCGTGTACATCTGGCGACCGCCCGCATGCTTCTGCGGCACCGAGACGTGCATCCACTGGAACCAGCCCTTGTACATGATGGGCAGAAGGCCGCCGGGCGCGCGGATGAAAACGCTGTTGTCCTTGCCCCCGGCTTCCAGCAGCAGCACCCGGTTTCGCGGGTCTGCCGACAGGCGGTTGGCCAGCACGCATCCGGCCGAACCGGCACCGATAATTATGAAATCAAATACCTGGCTACTCACGCCTGCCCCTCCCCTTGCTCAGCGCCGTCTGCAATCAGCGCCCGCAATCAATAGCTGCTATCATTCTGCCCTGATTTATTGCAGGCTTGCACAAATTGCGCACTTGAATTTAGCTTTTGCGTAGTTCAGTCATCTCTTTGTAGCGCAACTGCGCAACAGCCACCAAAATAAAGATCGGGGGAGCGACGTGGCAAACAACGGCTGGGATCATGAGGTCGACGTTCTCGTGGTGGGCTCGGGGGCGGGCGGATTGGTTGCGGCCCTTGCCGCTGCCGACCACAAGGCGGACGTTCTCGTCATTGAGAAAAGCAGCGAGTACGGCGGCACTTCCGCCACCTCCGGCGGCGGCATCTGGATCCCGAACAGCCCGCTGGTGGCCGGCAACCCGATTGCCGAGGCAATGGGCCACACCGACACCGAGGAGGAAGCCTTCCAGTATGTGCGTGCGCTCTCCGCGCCGAACGTGCCGGATGACCTGATCCGCTCCTACATCCGCAACGCGCCGCGCATGCTGGAATGGGTGGTGAGCAAAACCCCGGTGCGGTACTCCGCCCAGCCCTATCCCGATTATCACGCCGAGCTTCCGGGCGGAAAGCAGGGCTTCCGCACCCACCTGCCCGAGCCGATGGACGGCCGGGTGCTGGGCGACGACATTCTGACGCTGCGCGCCTCCTCTCCGGCCGCCAGCCTGTTCGGCCGCATCAACTGGCGGTTCGATGAAACCTATACCGTGCTGTTCCGCCCCAAGGGCTGGCCCAAGGTGCTGGCCAACATGCTGTGGCGTTACGTCACCGACATTCCGCACCGCTTCCGCTCGCGCAAGGACCGCTACCTGACGCTGGGCACCGCGCTGGTGGGCGGCCTGCGGGTAGCGCTGAACGAGCGCCGCGTGCCGTTGTGGCTGAATACGCCGCTGGTGAGCGTGATCGAGGAAAACGGCAAGGTTCTGGGCGTGGAAGTGCGCCGCAACGGCAAGCCCATGCGCATTGCGGCACGGCGCGGCGTGGTACTCGCGGCCGGCGGCTTCGAGCGTAACCGCGATCTGCGCAAGCGCTACCTCGCCAATGACGCGGACCCGACCGTCTCCGGCTCACAGGTGAACAATACCGGTGATGCCATTCTGGCGGCTGAAAAGATTGGTGCAGGGCTGCGCAACATGCAGTCCACCTGGGCCGCGCCGGTCTTCCGCGTGCCGGGCGAGGACCGGGCGCGCCTGTCCACCATCGAGCGCGCCCTGCCCGGCTGCATCATGGTCAACCAGGCGGGACGGCGTTACCTGAACGAAGCCGCGTCCTATCACATCGTCGGCCAGAAGATGGTGGCAGCCAACGCGCCGGGCGCGGGCACCCAGCCTTCGTGGATGATTTTCGATCACACCTACCGGCACAACTACCCGATGGGCCCGCTGCTGCCGCTGGTGCCGGATTTCCTCCAGCACCCGGCCGTACAGAAGATCATGCGCAAAGCCTCCACGATCGAGGAGCTGGCCCGCAAGATCAACGTGCCCGCCGACGTGCTGGCCAATACCGTGCGCACGTTCAATGAAGGCGCGCGCCGGGGCGAGGATCCGGAATTCCAGCGCGGTGCTGCCGCCTATGACCGCATGTACGGCGACCAGCGCGTCACGCCAAACCCGACTCTCGGACCGATCGAGAAGGCGCCGTTCTACGCTTTCCCGATTTACGCGGGCGACATCGGCACCAACGGCGGCGTCGTGGTTGATGAAAATGCGCGGGTGCTGAATGACGCGGGCCTGCCGATTCCGGGCCTTTATGCGGTGGGCAACAACGCGGCCTCTGTGATGGGCGAGAGCTATCCGGGCGCGGGCTCGACGCTGGGGCCGGCCATGACCTTCGGCTTCGTGGCCGCGCGTCATGCGGTGGGCGCGAACGACTGATCTGCGCCGGACGCCTCTTTCGGCCGGTTGGCCGCCCGATACGTTCGGGCGCGCCGACAGCCGATTGACAGAAACCGGACAGCGCCCAGACTGGGCGGCAAGACATACGAACGACAAGATACGGACAATCGAGGCACGGGGAGAGGTGTCATGGAAACACGTATGGCGATGAAGGGGCCGTGGCCGCATCTGCTCTCGAAGGGCAGGATCGGCAGCATGGAGCTGCGCAACCGCATGATCGTGACCGCCATGGGCGTGAGCCTGGCGAACGACGACGGCACGGTGGGCGAGCGCCAGATGGCCTATCACGAGGAGCAGGCCAAGGGCGGCGCAGGGCTCATCATCACCGGCGTGTGCGGTGTGGCCTGGCCCACCGGCGCTGTGGCCCGCAACCAGATCGGCATTTCCGATGACCGCTTCTTGCCGGGCCTGAAGCAACTGGTGGACCGCGTGCACGCCCACGGCGCGAAGATCGCCGCGCAGCTGCACCATGGCGGCCAGGTGGCCGGCTTTTCCTCCACCTTCGGCCAGCCGCTGTGGCTGCCGTCTATGCCCAAGCCGTTCGAAGGCGACATGCTCGACAGCTTCCTGCCGGAAGAGCTGGGCGCATTTGCCGGCGGCCCGATGCCGGAGATCAAGATCCTCGAGGCCGAGGATATCCAGACCGCTATCCGCCAGTATGCCGACGGCGCGCGCCGCGCCAAGGAAGCAGGTTTTGACGGCGTCGAAATTCACGGCGGTCACGGCTACCTGATTTCGTCTTTCCTCTCTCCGTCCAGTAATCGCCGTACAGACGAGTATGGCGGCCCGCTGGAAAACCGCGCACGGCTGATGCTGGACGTGGCCCGCGCGGTGCGCGAAGCCGTCGGCCCCGACTTCGCAGTCTGGATGAAGCTGGACTCCCGCGAAGTGGGCAAGAAGGTCGGCACCACGCTGGAAGATGCCAAGCAGGTCGCCAAGTGGCTGGAAGCGGCAGGCGTTGATGCCATTACCGTGACTTCCTACCACGACACCGGCGCAGGCAAGCTGCACTCGGATTCCAACATTCCGCACCTGCCCAACACCAACGTGCCGGCGGCCGAAGCCATCAAGGCCGAGGTGAGCATTCCCATCATCGCCTCCGGCCGGATCGAGCCAGACGACGCGGAAAGCCACATTGCCGGCGGCAAGTATGATTTTCTCGCCATGGGACGCAAGGTGCTGGCCGACCCGCACCTGCCGCGCAAGCTGGCGGAGGGCCGCCCGGACCTCGTGCGTCCGTGCATCTACTGCTACACCTGCGTCAGCGCCATTTACGTGCGCGAGCAGGTGCGCTGCGCCGTCAACTTCGAGACCGGCTACGAGGACCTGCGCCCGAACGCTGCGCCGCCCAAGGGCCAGCGTATCGTCGTCATCGGCGGCGGGCCCGGCGGCATGGAAGCCGCACGCCGCCTGGACGCGGCGGGGAACAAGGTCACGCTCATCGAGAGAAGCGACCGGCTGGGCGGCACGCTGCGGTTCGCCTCCCTCGCCTACGAGCCGAACCAGCGCCTGCTGAACTGGCTGCGCGACCAGATCGCCAATTCCGGCGTCGAGGTGCGCCTCAAGACGGAAGCCACGCCGGAACTGGTGAAGTCCCTGCAGCCGGATGCGGTCTATGTGGCAACCGGCGCGGTGCGCGACATGCCGCCGATCCCGGGCGGCGATCTGGCCCACGTGCTCTCGGGCGATGACCTGCGCAAGATGATGCTGGGCGAGACTTCCGAAGAGGTGAAGCGCAAGACCAGCTTCCTGACGCGCGTTGCCACCAAGATCGGCGCGGCAACGGGTATGACCGCCAACATCGACTTCGTGCGCAAGGCCACCCACCAGTGGATGCCGCTGGGCGACAATGTCGCCATCATCGGCGGCGAGCTGGTCGGCCTTGAACTGGCGGAGTTCCTGATGGAGCGCGGCCGCAAGGTGACCGTGATCGAGGAAGGGCCGAAGTTCGGCCGGGGCCTTCTTTTGGTGCGCCGCATGCGCATCATCCCCGAGCTGCGCGAGCACGGCGTTGCCCTGCACGCCAACGCCAAGGACGTTCGCATCATCGAGGGCGGCGTGCAGTTCGTCGACGAGGCAGGCACTGCGCAGAACATCGCAGCCGACCACGTGATCGTGGCACGCGGCGCCCGCGGCGATTCGACCGTTGCGGAGCAGTTACGGGCAGCGGGTCTGACCGTCTACGAATTCGGCGACGGCACCGGCGTGACTTACATCGAAGGAGCCATTCGCGGCGCCTCCGAGGCAGTGACGCACATGGGTACGGCCGCCTGACCAGATCCGAAGGGGGTGCGCGACACCGCACCCCCTTCTTTCTCCTGTTATTTCAAGCGCCTGCGACGCCAGTCATTTCGCACATGCAGCATTTTACGCCTTCGCTTCGTTCTCCTGCATAAACACTTCCGTCATCCAGCCCGCCTAATCTTGCTCGCGTCTGACAAGCCGGAAGGCTCACCACCCCACGACTGCGTAACGCGGTACGCCTGAAAAAACGCAAATGCAAAATCTCGTTTGACAGCGTGCGCAGCGAAACGCTAATGTTGGTGCGCAATTGGACGTGTTGGGCGGGGAGTTCCTTTCAGATAGCAGAGCCGCTGGTATAACAGGTTGCGGAGACGTGGGTCCCGCACTGCACAATGAAAACAACCGGCCCTTGCATCGTCCTGACATTCACCGGCTGCGCTCAGAGATCTGAGACGCGGCAGGATAATAATTCCCCGGCTTCTTGAGCCGGCAGCTGTGAGGGGGAAAGATGCCTGTCAGATCACTCGGCTACATCGTAGCGGAAACAACCGATCTGGAGAGCTGGCGGGATTTCGCCGCCAATTGCCTTGGCCTGATGCCGGCCCAGTCTCCCCGGGAAGACGTGGCGCTGTTCCGCATGGACGACCGCCCCTTCCGCATCTGGATCCAGAAGGGCGAGCAGAACCGGTTCCTCGCCGCCGGCTGGGAATTCGGCTCCCGCAAGGAATTCGAAGAGGTGATCGAGCGCCTGAAGGCCGCTGGTCGCCCGGTTGAAATGGCCGACGTGATGGAGGCCCGCGCCCGCCATGTGGATGCGCTGGCCCGCTCCTCCGATCCGGCCGGTCATCCGTTCGAGATCTACTACGGCCGTCACTACGATTACGCGCCGTTCGTCTCCCCCGCCGCCGTCAGCCGCTTCGTGACCGGCGACAACGGCGACATGGGCATGGGCCACGTGGTTCTGACCGCGCCGAATTTCGAAGAGACCCACGAGTTCTACAAGGACACCATGGGCTTCGGCGACACGGACCTGGGTCGCTTTTATCTGGCAGGCGGCGGACCGGACGACCCGGGCGTCGGCTTCGCCTTCCTCCACGCTCGCAACGGCCGCCACCACAGCCTCGCGCTGGGCCAGATGCCGGAAAGCCCGAACGGGGCTGTCCACATCATGGTGGAAGCCGCCACCCTTGAGGACGTGGGCCGGGCCTACGACCGCGTGGTGAAGAGCAAGGGCAAGTGGCACCTCTCCGCCACCCTCGGCCGTCACGTGAACGATAAGATGACCTCGTTCTACGTGCGGACTCCAGGCGGCTTTGACGTTGAATATGGTTGGAACGGCCTCGTTATTGACCCTGACACCTGGATCCCAACCACCAGCATGTCGGTAAGCGACTGGGGTCATAAGTGGGCACATGAGAAGGACGATTAAGGGCATGCTCGACAAGCGCATGACGGTTGACGATATCGTCGCCGAACTCTCCGATGGTATGACGATCGGCTTTGGCGGCTGGGCAACCCGCCGCAAGCCGATGGCTCTGGTGCGCGCCATTGCGCGCTCCAACCTGAAGGATCTGACGGTCGTTGCCGGTTTCGGCGGACCGGAGATCGGCATCCTTGCCGCCTCGGGCAAGATCAAGAAGCTGGTCTTCGCCTTCTGCACGCTGGACCACATCCCGCTCGATCCGCACTTCCGCGCTACCCGTCAGGCGGGCGCATACGAGGTGTTCGAGCTGGACGAAGGCATGTTCCACTGGGGCCTGCGCGCCGCTGCGATGAAGCTGCCGTTCCTGCCGAGCCGTGCAGGTGTTGGCACCGACATCATCCGCCAGTCCGCCTTCGAGTTCAAAACGGTGAAGAGCCCGTACGAAGACGGCGAAGAACTGGTAGCGATGCCCGCGATCAAGGTGGACGTGGCGCTCATTCACGCGCACCGCTCCGACGAGCGCGGCAACATCCTGACCCTCAGCGACGACCCGCTGTTCGACGAGCTGCTGGTGCGCGCTTCCGAGCGCACCTACGTGTCGGTTGAAAAGCTGGTCTCCACCGCCGAGCTGGACATGCGCAACAACGGCCGCTTCAACCTGGTGGACCGCTGCTTCATCACCGGCGTGGCCGAAGTGCCGCACGGCGCGCACCCGACCAGCGCAAACCCGGACTACCAGCTCGATCTGAAGCACATCAAGACCTACGTGGACAGCGCGGCTTCCCCGGAAGCCTGGGCTGAATACCGCGCGAAGTTCGTGGACGTTGATCACGCCACTTACGTCGCCAACGTGGGTGGCGCAGAGGCAATCAACGCATTGCCGAAGCCGGTGTATTAAGGAGAGCGGGACGTGAGCGATATCAACTACTCTCTGGCCGAACTGGTCATCGTGGCGTGCGCGGAAGCCTTCCGCGACGACGGCGAAGTGATGGTCACCGGCATTGGCCCCCTGCCCCGCGTGGGCGCGGGCTTGGCCAAGCTGACCTTCAGCCCGGCGATCCAGACGACCGACGGCGAATGCTGGTACACCTCTGATCCGGTGTCTCTGGGCAAGCGCCCGGAACCGGAAGCCGAGGGCCTGTGCACCTATGACCGCGTGTTCTACACGCTGTGGAGCGGCAAGCGCCACGCCATGGTGACGCCGGTTCAGATTGACCGCTTCGGTCAGGCCAACATCTCCGTCATCGGCGACCACAAGAAGCCGAAGGCGGCCATGCTGGGCGCACGCGGCTTCCCGGGCAACTCGGTCAGCCACCGGAACAGCTTCTTCATTCCGAACCACAACACCCGTGCGTTCGTGTCCGGCGAAGTCGATTTCGTGTGCATGGCCGGTTACAATCCGGAGCGCTACCTGAACGGCCGTCCGCCGCTGGGCCTGGACTACCGCATCATCGTCACCAACCTGTGCGTGATGGATTTCGGCGGCCCGGATCACCAGATCCGCGTCGTCTCCCTCCACCCGGGCGTGACCTTCGAGGAGGTTCAGGAAAACACCGGCTTCCCGCTGGCGCGGGTTGAGGGTGAAATTCCGACGACCCCGGCACCGACGGCAGAGCAGCTCGAGCTCATCGAGAGGCTGGACCCGCACGGCGTGCGCAAGACCGTGTTCAAGGACAACCCTCCGGGCGACCGTCGCGCTGCGGCCTGATTTTCAGGCCTCAGGGCTCGCGTGAACCCAACTTGAGGAAATGGCAATGACTGACCTCGTCGAACCCCGCAAGGCCGACATTGTTTACGAGACCGACGAACCCGTCCGCTACGAAGTGGACGGCGCCGTTGCTCACGTGATCATGAACCGGCCGCAATTCAACAACGCGCAGAACAGTCAGATGACCTATGCGCTGGATGCGGCTTTTCAGCGTGCGGTGAACGACGATGCCATTCGCGTGATCGTGCTGCGCGGAGAAGGCAAGCACTTCTCCG
>NZ_DATBUP010000254.1:0-13387 GCF_036515995.1 Pedomonas sp.
TGGTTATATTAATATATTACTATTAACCTATAACTGTTATAGGTGCAATCTATGGAGATCACGGCATTGGAGACGCCGCCATGGTCAGACCGCCGATGTTCAGCAGCAGTGTATATGCCCGCCATGGGCAGACCTTTGACAACCCAAATTCGTCTGCGCCTGTTCCTGTCGCACGAAGGCTGACCGCCGGCGGCATTGCAGTGCTGGTCCTACTGGTGGTCACGATGCTGTTTCTGTCAGCCCTTATCGGCGTGGTAGCCGGACTGGCCCCAGTGATCATCTGACGCCGTCACTGCCCCCCTTGCCCGGCCTTGACGGCGACAACCCCAAGATCTACTGCTGGCTGCATCCCTGCCGAGGAGATTGATGCGCAGACTCCCAATTTGAGCACACGCCCACCGGGCAACCGGCCGTCAGCACGGACCGGACGAGTCTTTTGCGCACATTTCCGATACGGGATTTTACACCATGTACCCAGCATCTGCTGCGGTTCGCCCCTATGACGCGGGCGACCGGGCTTCCATCATTTCCATCTGGCGTCGATCATCCGAGATCGGCCACCCCTTCCTGACAGACCACCAGCTTGCGCTACAGCAGCATCTGGTGGAGACCGTCTATCTCGATCAATCCGAAATCTGGATCGCGTCGGTCGAGGGACAGCCAGCAGCCTTCATCGGCCTGATCGACGGCTACATCGGCGCACTCTTCGTGGACACGCCGGCACGCGGCCTGGGATACGGCTCTCTGCTGCTCCGCCACGCCATCCGACTGAAGGGCGCGCTCAGCCTTGAGGTCTACGAGCAGAACCGGCAGGCCACGGATTTCTACCTGCGCCACGGCTTCCGGATCACCAGACGGGCGGAACAGGATTCGCTCGGCTTCCCGCATCCGGCGCTTACCATGACACGGCCGGCACAGCCGGAAGACCTCTCGGAAGACCTGTAGAATAAAAAAAGCGCCGGAGGGGTGCCCCTTCCGGCGCTGATTTTTCAGCCGCGATCCCGCATGAGACGGGCCTTGTCGCGCTGCCAGTCGCGGTTCTTCTGGGTCTCACGCTTGTCGTGCAGCTTCTTGCCCTTGGCGAGCGCAAGCTCGACCTTGGCTCGGCCGCGATCGTTGAAATAGATGCTCAGCGGAATGAGCGTCATGCCCTGGCGGTTGATCGCGCCGTGCAGCTTGTTGATCTCCCGCCCATGCAACAGCAGCTTGCGCGGACGGCGCGGCGAATGGTTCTCGCGGTTACCGAAGGCGTACTCGGGAATGTTAGCGTTCACCAGCCAGACTTCGCCGTTCTTCAACTCGGCGTAGCTGTCGGCGATATTGCCTTCCCCGAAGCGCAGGCTTTTGACTTCAGTGCCTTGCAGGGCGATGCCGGCCTCCAGAGTGTCCTCGATGAAATACTCGAAGCGCGCCTTCCGGTTTTCGGCGACCACCTTCCGCTTGGTCAGCGGCTGGGACAGGTGCGGGCGTGCCATAGAGCGTTCTCGTCCTTCAAGGCGTACTTAGACTGGGCTTACTCGGCGAAACAAACACATAGCACGCCCCGGCCGTGTGCAAACCACGACCGGGGCGAACCGGTTCAATTTCAGATCAGGCCGGCATGGGCCAGCGCCGCATCCACCTTGGCGCGCGCCGCTTCCGACGGCTCGGTCATCGGCAGACGCACCTCAAGGCTCGGGAAACGGCCCAGCTTCCACAGGGCGTACTTGGTCGGCCCCGGCGATGCGTCGGAGAACAGCGCCATGTGCAGCGGGAACAGCTTGTCGTTCAGCTCCAGCGCCTTGGCATAATCACCCGCAAGTGTGGCCTCCTGAAACTGGGCGCACAGCTCCGGCGCGACGTTGGCCGCAACCGAGATGCAGCCGTTGCCGCCCGAGGCGTTGAAGGCCAGCGCCGTCTCGTCGTTACCGGAGAGCTGGATGAAATCCTTGCCGCAGGTAATGCGCTGCTGGCTGACCCGGGCGATGTTGCCGGTCGCGTCCTTTACGCCGATGATGGTCTTGAACTCGGCAAGGCGGCCCATCGTCTCCGGAGACATGTCCACGACCGAACGGCCCGGAATGTTATAGACGATGATCGGCAGCGCGCTTGCCTCGGTCAGCGCCTTGAAGTGGAGGAACATGCCCTCCTGATTGGGCTTGTTGTAATACGGCACGACCACCAGCGCTGCGTCCGCACCGGCCTTCTCGGCGTGCTGCATGAGGCTGATGGCTTCCTGCGTCGAGTTCGAACCGCAGCCAGCAATCACCGGCACGCGGCCCGCCGCCACCTCGACGGTGATTTCGGTGACGCGCTGGTGCTCGTCGTGGCTGAGGGTTGCCGACTCGCCCGTGGTGCCGACCGGCACGAGTCCATGACTGCCCGACTGGATCAGCCACTCGATCAGGGCACGAAAAGTCGGCTCGTCCACAGCGCCGTCACGGAACGGCGTGACAAGGGCAGGAATGGACCCTCGGATCATTGATACTATCCTCATTATCAGCGATGGGTAACGCAGCTGGACGGGCGTTCCCGTTGCAGGCACCATTTGAACCAAACAAGCGGTTGAGGCAATCCCAGCGTGTGGAATCGGTGTGATATGGGCAGATCCTTTCTGTGGCTGACGGTTATGACGGGCGCGCTGCTGCCGGCGCAGTCCACTTTCGGGTGGCAAACGGCGCCTGCCGCATCCCCGCCGGCACCGGTTGCAGCCCGCCCGGCCGCCCAGAATCCGGCGCTGCGCCCCGAGCAGATCGCCTGGTACACCGCCCGCCTTGGCGCTGCCGCACGCAATGCCCCGCTGGCGACCGCCACACCGCAAAATCTCTACAGCCCGCTGGCCGAGTCGATCGTCACGTGGGAGCAGCTGCGCCGCAACCTGAGCAAGGCAAGCTACTGGGAAATTTCCCAGTTCCTGAAGGCCAACCCCGGTTGGCCGCAGGAAGCCAGCTTCCGCTCCAATGCCGAGCGGCGCATGACTGCGGACATACCCTTCTCCGAACGGCTGGACTTCTTCCGCCGCTTCCCCGCCGTTTCCGCCGCGGGCAAACTGCGTCACGCCGAAGCGCTGGCCGCCACCGGACAGAAGCAGCGTGCCGATGCCCTGGCCCGCGAGGCCTGGCTGAGCGGTGGGCTGGATGGGGATCAGGAACTGGAGTTGCTGCGCCAATTCGGCGAGGCCTTGAAGCACGACGATCACATTGAGCGTACGAACGCGCAGCTGTGGAACGGCCAGATTACCGCCGCCCGCCGCATGGTCGCGCTGCTCGATCCGGACCGGCAGGCCTGGGCCAGCGCCCGCATTGCGCTGCAAGGCCGCGACCCGCGCTCGCCGAGCTATGTGGCCGCCGTGCCCGACAAGTTGAAAACGGAAGCGGGCCTTGCCTATGATCGCACCCGCTGGCTGCGCCTGCAGCAGCAGTTGCCGGAGCAGGCCGCGCAGATGATGCTGGCGGCGGACGCCAGCCCCAAGTCGGTCGTCAGCCTGTCCAAATGGTCGAAGGAGCTTCTGGCCCTCTCGGACTGGGCGCGGGAGCAGGGCAACACCAAGCTGGCCTATGACCTGCTTGAGAAGCACCGGATGGCAGACTCGGCGGAAAAGATGGCCAAGGCCTCCACGTCCGACCGCGTTGCCTATACAGATGTTGAATGGCGTGCCGGCTGGCTGGCGCTGCGGGTACTAAACAAGCCGGCAGAGGCGCTGCGCCACTTCAACAACGTTCATACCGTTGCCCAGACCGGCATCACCCAGAGCCGTGCCGCCTACTGGGCAGGCCGCGCTGCCGAGGCGATGAAGAAGCCCGAACTCACCCGCAAGTGGTACGAGACCGCCGCGGCTGAGAGCGATTATTTCTACGGCATTCTGGCTGAGGAAAAGCTGGGCCGCCCGCATCAGCGGCTGGACATGACCCCGCCGCCTTACACCGCTGAGGATATGACGGCGTTCCAGTCGAACACGCTCGTCACGGTTGCGCAGATGCTCAACCAGCTGAACCAGCCGGCTATCCAGTCCACCTTCCTGCGGCAGGTGGCAAGCACGGCTGCAACCCCTGGCCAGACTCGCCTGGTTCTGGATCTGGCGCGCCAGATGGGACGGCTGGATGTAGGCGTGGCCCTTGCCAAGAACGCACGCGGCACCGGCTCCGCCATGCACTACGCCAGCTTCCCGATGGTCAACGTACCGCGCGAGGTGGCCGAGATGTCCGTGATGATCCACGCCGTCACCCGACAGGAGAGCCTGTTCAACCCGAACGCCGTCAGCCCAGCAGGCGCGCGCGGCCTGATGCAGCTGATGCCGGGAACGGCGCAGGAAACCGCCAAGCGGTTGGGCCTGCCCTATGCTCGCGAGCGGCTGCACGAGGAAAACTACAACATCCAGCTTGGCGCGAGCTATCTCCAGCGCATGATCAGCTATTTCGGCGGCAGCCATGTGCTGGCCGTTGCGGCCTACAACGCCGGGCCGGGCAACGTGAACAAGTGGCTCAATCGCTTCGGAGACCCCCGCCAGCCGAACGTGGACGTGATTGACTGGATCGAGCAGATTCCGTTCGGCGAGACGCGCAATTACGTGCAGCGGGTCCTGGAGAACGCGGTGGTGTATACCACCCTCTCTGGCGGCCAGACTCAGCAGGCGCTGTCCACCAGCCCGGCTCAGCAGGCACCAGGGCAGTATACTCAGCTGCTCTCCCGTCATCTCGGGTCGGGTAGCGCCAGCTGACGGCTACCCAAACAAAGAGCACCCGCAAGCCCAACTTCGCAAATTTGGCACGCTGTGACAGGCCCAGGAGTATTTTCCTCCCGATGCCTGTTCACAGCGGCGCGGGAAATGCTCTAACCAGAGAGTCATGAGCAAGGCATTCGTTAAAGAGCGCGACGACGAGGATGAGGGAGAGGGCGAACTTCCTCCCCTGCCCCCCGGTGGCCGCAATTATATGACGCCCGAAGGCTGGCGCCGTCTGGCGGACGAACGCGACCACCTGAGCAAGGTGGAACGCCCGAAGATCGTGGAAACGGTGTCATGGGCCGCCTCCAATGGCGACCGCTCCGAGAATGGTGACTATCTCTACGGCAAGAAGCGCCTGCGGGAGATCGACCGGCGGCTGCGGTATCTGGCCAAGCGGCTGGAATCGGCCGTGGTCGTCAACCCTGCCAACCAGCCCAACAAGGCTCAGGTGTTCTTCGGCGCCACCGTCACCTACGTTGACGATGCCGACATCGAGCGCACGGTCAAGATCGTGGGGCAGGACGAGGTCGATCCCGCCCGTGGTCACGTCAGCTGGGTCTCGCCTATTGCGCGAGCGCTGATGAAGGCCCGACTGGGTGATGTGGTGACGCTGGTCACGCCGCGCGGCCCGGTAGAGGTGGAAGTGCTGGATATCCAGTACGACGCCTGAGGACGCCGGCCAGAAGGCAGACCGCCCGCCCCGACGGGAGGGTCGGGCGGGCGGTTCCAACAGACGCATCGCAACTCGGGCAGTACAACTGAGGGACCAAAACCCCCACGCCACTAACGCAACTTCACACCTACGCTACGCAACATGCCATCGCTGTGTCCGCCCGAAGGGACGTTGCGGACGGGCCGGTCTGAGGGGACAGAAGATCGGCCCATGCGCGATGACTTGGTGCCTGCCGGGACCAGAAACTCAGGGGGATAGTCGTTTCTGCTCCCGGTCCGGGCAACCCTGGAGCATGTCACCGGTGCGATGACGCCCCAGGGCTAAACACAGGCTACTACCATGTCTTGTCGGCCTTCGCCTTGTGCGTAAGGTGTTCCTCCGGAGACACGGTACCGTCGTTGTTCGTGTCCATTTTGGCGAACTTGTCATCCTCGGCCGCCATGAATTCCTGCTGCGAAATCGAACCGTTGCGGTCCTTGTCCAGCTGCGCAAACTTCTGCTGGGCCTTCTGGCGATGCTGTTCCTTCGTCGTCGGGCCCATGGTGGCCGCACCACCTGACGGGGTTGGCCGCGCCGGAGCGGCGATTTCCTGAGCCATGGCCGCGACCGAAGACAGGGCGAAACCGGCAGCAAGGGCCGGAATCAGAAATGTTTTCATTACAGTCACTCCCATGCTTATGGACAACAGCGACCTGAGAACACGCCGCAGTTGCCGGGTTGACCGGGGCGTCACTTCGCCCTTCCGTCCCATCCTTAACTATTAATACGTCCCGCTGGATCCCTATCCTTCGCGTGCCCACCGCCCCGCGAAGCTCTGGCTAGCGCATTCCAGCAACGGCTTATCGGCAAACGGAATTCCCGTATTTCAATATCCTATTCGCAAAAAATCGCAGAATTCTGCCGCTCCTAGCGCAAGCGGGGCTGTGTAGGTGTCGCCCTGCGTAAACCTCGCGGCAAAATCTGTTCAAAGTAAAAAATATTCTGTCTGCCGGCTCGGCGGAGCAACGGCCCCAGCTCAAGACTTACGATCATCATTCCACGGCCGGTCTTTTAGCCTAAAGGATTTGCCTGCTCTTTATCAAAAGTTCCACAGCGGTTCAGCGAACGTTCGCTACGGTCGGCGCACCGCAAACTCAGGGGGGCAAAGAGGGCCTAATTTCGCCCTAATATATTGTTTTCGTTTATATATTACCGATCAAGAAACATTGAAATTTTGAGTCAGAAACCTCTTTACAAGGGGGGCCATAGACCCTATTTGAACCCCCGCAGCCCCATGGGGACTTCCAACCGCAAGGCTGCATTGGTGTCAACAGCCTGTTGGAGGTCCCATGAGATGCGCAACGACCATAGCGCGCTGGGGGTAGCCACTACCCTTCGTCCGGCTTCGCCGGTCACCTGCATTCGTCCGCACGCCGCCGCCAAGGCCGCCCGCTTCTTTTCCGAGAAGTTTCCGGGCAAGGTCCTCTATGCGGTCAAAGCGAATCCGACTCCGGAACTCATTCAGGTTCTGGCGGAGAACGGCGTTTCGCATTTCGACGTCGCCTCGATTGCCGAGGTGCGCCGGGTTCGCGAAATGTTGCCCAACGCCACCCTGTGCTACATGCACCCGGTGAAGCCGGCTGAGGCCATTGCCGAAGCCTATCACCAGCATGGCGTTCGCACCTTCTCGCTCGACAGCCATGAAGAGCTGGAAAAGATCCTGGAAGCCACCGGCAACGCCGAGGACCTGACCCTGTGCGTGCGCCTGCGGGTGTCCTCGGGTCATTCCAAGCTGTCGCTGGCGTCCAAGTTCGGTGTCAGCGCAGAAGAGGCTCCGGCCCTGCTGCTGGCGACGCGCCAGGCCGCCGACTCGCTCGGCGTGTGCTTCCACGTGGGCAGCCAGGCCATGTCGCCTCAGGCTTACGCGGATGCACTGGGCATCGCCAAGACCGCCATCGTTCAGGCGGGCGTGACTGTTGATGTGGTAGATGTGGGCGGTGGCTTTCCGTCCATCTACCCCGGCATGGTGCCGCCGCCGCTCGAAGCCTACTTCGAGACGATCAAGGCTCAGTTCGAGGAACTGCCGATTTCCTACTCGGCGGAACTGTGGTGCGAGCCGGGCCGGGCGCTGTGCGCGGAGTATTCGAGCGTTGTCGTGCGCGTCGAGAAGCGTTCGGGCGATGTGCTGTTCATCAACGACGGCTCCTACGGCTCGTTGTTTGATGCGGCTCATGTCGGCTGGAAGTTCCCGGTCCGCCTGCTGCGGGAAACCCCGTCGCAGACCCGGACCACAGGATTCAGCTTCTATGGCCCGACCTGCGACGATATGGACTTCATGAAGGGTCCGTTCGAGCTTCCGGCCGATGTTCGCCCCGGCGACTACATCGAGATCGGCATGCTGGGCGCCTATGGCGCAGCCATGCGCACCGATTTCAACGGCTTCCGTTCGGACAAGACTCAGGAAGTCTTCGACGCGCCGATGTTCTCGGCCTACGGCAACGAAAGCCAGGACGAAGCGCAACTGCCCCTGACCTTTGCACGTTCCGCAGAGTAAAGGCGCAACATTTCCGCTCTATACTGCTAGGGCTAGTGAAGCTTCCGGCGGCGGTTGAAGCCCGTAAAGCCGCCGCCGGATTCCTTATCAGCCGTCAAAGGCCGACGCGGCTCGGCCAATGGCGCGTTGCTCAGGATGGAGACGTATTTCCATGACCGACACTCTCGTCAACGATCAGCGCAAGGCCGAGCTTCTGTCGAAGGAAGTGAAGCACATCGACATCAAGTCGTTCGATGCGCGTCCGATCATCGACCAGATGGCCAACATGTCCTTCACCTCGCGCGACCTGGCCCGCGCGACCCGCATCTACAACACGATGCTGGAAGACAAGGACTGCTCGATCTTCCTGGTAATCGCCGGTTCCACCTCGGCCGGCGGCTGCATGGATCTCTATGCAGAACTGGTGCGCAACAACATGGTTGACGGCATCGTCGCCACCGGCGCGTCGATCGTGGACATGGACTTCTTCGAAGGCCTTGGCCACAAGCACTACCAGGCTCTGGAAGTGCCCGACGACAACACCCTGCGTTCGCTCTACATCGATCGTATCTACGATACCTACATCGACGAAGAGCAGCTGCAGGACTGCGATCACACCATCTTCAAGATCGCAGAGTCGCTGGAGCCGAAGGCCTACTCGTCGCGCGCCTTCATCCGTGAGATGGGCAAGTACCTGTCCGAACACGGCAAGAAGGAAAATTCGCTGGTCAAGCTGGCCTACGAGAACGACGTGCCCATCTTCTGCCCGGCATTCGTTGACTCCTCGGCTGGTTTCGGTCTGGTGAAGCACCAGGTGGAACGTGCCAAGGCTGGCCAGCCGTACATGGTGCTGGACGCCATTGCGGACTTCCGCGAACTGACCGACATCAAGATCGAGGCCGGCACCACCGGTCTGCTGATGATCGGCGGCGGCGTGCCGAAGAACTTCATTCAGGACACCGTGGTGTGTGCTGAAATCCTCGGCCACGACGATGTGGAAATGCACAAGTATGCGGTGCAAATCACCGTTGCTGACGTGCGTGACGGCGCTTGCTCGTCCTCCACGCTGAAGGAAGCAGCTTCCTGGGGCAAGGTGGACACCGCGCTCGAGCAGATGGTCTATGCCGAAGCCGGCTCCGTGATGCCGCTGCTGGCGTCTGACGCGTACCACCGCGGTGCGTGGAAGGCCCGTGCCAAGCGCGCATGGGGCAAGCTGTTCGACAAGTAAGACCCAGACGATCCGGGATGCGGAGAAATCCGCACCCCAACCTGCACGCGGGGCGCTCCCAAAGGGGCGCCCCGTTTGTTTATACTGACTATGAGTTCGCCCACGCCGCTCCGGTCTGCTCGCCTGCGCGCAGGAGCCCTTTCCGATCTGACCGCATCAGATCGCAGCTCCGGACTTTTGACCGCTCTTACCTGGTTAACCGCCGGGTGCACCGCCTTGCTGAGGAGCCGCCACGCCCCCCGCCCGATGCGTTGCAGGGCCGCCCCTGCCCTTGCAGCGACGCTGGCCGCCTGCCAGACGCCGGACTTCGAGCGGCAGCCCTCCTCGCCTGAGAACGTGCTTGTCGTGGCCCACCGCACCTGCTGGCGGCAGGCGGCGGAGAACTCGCTCGAAGGGCTGGAAGCCTGTATCCGGCAGGGCGTCGACATCGCCGAGGTCGACGTGCGCAGAACGCGGGACGGCGTCCTCGTGCTCATGCATGACCCGACTGTAGATCGGACCACCAACGGCTCGGGCCGGGTGAGCTGGCTGACCTATGCGCAGCTGAGCGGTCTTCGCCTGAAGGCCGGCCGGGGCGGCGCAGAGGCACCGATGACGTCCTACCGGATCCCGACGCTGGAAGAAGCCCTGCGCCGCGCTGACGGCCGGATCATGCTGGAAATCGACATCAAGGGCAGCTCACAGCCTGTTCACGCCTTCCTGCGCAAGCAGGGCCGGACGGACAGCATCGTTCTGGGCACGGACACGGGGTTCGATCCGCGGCTGAAGGTGCGCTGGCGGCTGTCCGTCGAACCGCGAGACAACAGCGTTCGCCGCTTGCGCCTGCCAGATGGCGCAAGGCCGTTTGCCGTCTCCGCCCACTGGAACCGGCTGCCGGATCCCGACGGGGCCTTTGCCCGCGTGCGCGCGGAAGGCGGGCGGATCTGGTCGGTTACACTGACCGGGAAGCGCGACACGCCGGCGACATGGGAGCGCTACATCCGCACCGGCAACTGCGCCATCCATACCGACCGCCCCGATCGGCTGATACAATACCTGCGGGAACGAAAGGCCCGGCAATCAGAGTTCACTCCATCATAGCCAGCATGGCAGCGAAGATGACGGCAACGATGGCAAGAAGCACGGCGATGCCGAGGAGACCCCGGTTGCGGCGCGGGCCGGCGTTTTCCTCGGCGACGGCTTCGAGGCCCGTATCGCCCTGCGTGGTGATGCTGGGATCAGGGCGCAGCACCTCGCGCTGCTCGGCCTCGCTCATCTGCGGGCAGTTGAAGGCGATGTGGCGCGCCAATTCATCGAGCGTCGGGTCGTTCAGGTTGACGGGAACGTGCACCTCGCTCTCATCCAGCGGGGGGCGGCGGCCCAATTCCTGAAGCGCGGAGAAGTAGACCTCGTCCAGCTCCGCCAGCTTGAGGCCCGCAACGGTGACCAGAGGTTCGGCCGGGTCCAGATCGCTCGGGTGGGGCAACGCATCCGCCACCAGCTGCTGCACAACGGCAGTCACCGCATCAAGTTGCGCCTGTTCTCCGGCCGCTTCGGTCATGCGCGTTCCCTATCGCCAGTCGCTATCGTCAGTCATTCCATGACATAGTATAAACGATTGAAGCGGCTCTGGGAAACGCCACGCTCGACCTCAGGCATCGGCTGCCGGCAGTCTCATCCGGGTACTACCGCCGGCCGAGCACATAGTAGACGTAGCTGAATTCCTCGCCTGTATTACGGAACAGCTCGATTTCCTTGCGCAGCGAACGGGTGAATTCCGGGTCCAGCGCCTCCCCGCGCGCGGATAAGTCGGCAAGTGCCTGGTCCATGCTTTCGGCATAGGCAGCCCAGCACTCGGGCGGGAGGGCGTGGGTGAACAGAAGTTCATAACCGCCAACGCCCTCGGCCCGCTCGATATTTTCTACCACCGTGCGCATGGCCGGATAGGCAGAGTACCAGAAGGTGCGGGCCTTGATGCCCGGGTTCGGCACCAGCCACGAGCACTCCGACACCACCGCGAAACCAGTGGGCTTCAGCAGATCACGCCAGCGGGCGAGCGCAGCATCGAAGCCGAGGATATAGGCCGCGCCCTCGCTCCACAGCAGATCGAGCGAGCCATCCGGAATCGGCGGGTTGGCCATGTCGCCAACCACTGTCTCGATCCGCTCGGACAACCCGCGTGCCGCGGCGGCTTCCGCCAGCTTCTCCAGAAAC
The DNA here is from genome assembly GCF_036515995.1 of Pedomonas sp. Taxonomy (NCBI): domain Bacteria; kingdom Pseudomonadati; phylum Pseudomonadota; class Alphaproteobacteria; order Sphingomonadales; family Pedomonadaceae; genus Pedomonas; species Pedomonas sp. The sequence goes on from NZ_DATBUP010000254.1 coordinate 11,309, forward strand.
TCCGGGGTCTGATCCAGCGCGAGCACATGGGCGTCCAGCCGCTCGGCCAGCACCAGCGTTGCCGCGCCTGTTCCGCAGGCCAGATCCGCCACCCGCGCGTTCGCGGGCAACTCCGGCAGGAGGGAGAGCGCTGCGGCCGTTTGCTCCGCGCTGCCAGGAGACTGACGGGGCAACCCGGCGAAGAAGGCAAGGATGCTGGCCTCGCTGAAATCGGTCATGGCTTTGCCCGTTGTTGTTGCTGATAAAAGAAGAGTGCTGGCGCTTTAAAATAAAACGCCCGGCAGGAAACCGGGCGCAAAGGGGGGAATCTGTCAGCAGCAATCAGCTGCACGCGATGAAGGCTCAGCGCGCAGCCATACCGGCATTCCGCGCCGCGTCGTCTCGCTGGGCCCGAAGCATGGAGACCAGCTTGCGAGGACGCAGGGCAGACGTGTTGGACGCGCAGCGGAAAATGGTCATCAGTCCATCCACACGCGTGGAAGACGGCAGACCCAGCTGCTCCATCATCTGTGCGCGGTCAGACGAGACGGGGCACAGCCGCGACACATCCACATGGGCCTTCGCGTTCGGAAAGTCGCCCGCATAATAGGTCATGGTCTGTCGCTCCCCGTCAAATGCCGCACACACAGCAAACGCACTCGGTGCATGTTCAGAAATAAAAAAGCTGTTCCTGAACCAGACAACAGAACGGCCCCGTTTTTAATTCCGTGGATTGTTCCGTCTGCAATCTGATCACCGAGAATATTATTGATGATCGGAAGCTGAACGCAGCATGTACAGCCCAGGTTCCCAGCGCTTTGCAGAAACCTTTCAATTATAATTACTTGCCATCAGGAATATTTGCTGGAAGCTGCAGTTTCCCGTGAATTATCAGCCTTGTGGGCGACTGGTCACGATGCGGAACGGTTGAGGTTCCCCGGTGGAGTGATCCTTGATGGTGACGTACTCGCCCACCACAAGGCGATGAAATTCCAGCCGGAAGATCGGCTCGTCGTCATCCTCGCCCGGCTCGTACGAAAAGCCCCAGCTGCGGTCCTTCATGCGAGTCAGCCAGCCGTGGCAGTCTTCCTCCCCCGCCTTGTAGCGGGCGACGGTGGCGCGGCGGGGCTCCGCGCCCATGGCGTCTTCATCAAGGGTACCATCCTCCCTCAATGCGACGTGGACGATATAGGCGTGGGACGGATCGCCCTCCGGTGAGCCTTCGGTGCGTCCTTGTTCCAGCCGCAGCATCGTCCATGTGGTCATTGCGCTCCTCCTCCTGTTTGGGGCGGAGCGCCGGTCAGGCCGTCAGCCCCGCGTGAAGCGGGCCACCAGCTCGACATGGGCGGACCAGAGGAACTGACCCACCGGCCACAGGCGCTCCAGCCGATAGCCACCATCGAGGAGTAAACGCGCATCCCGCGCAAAGGTGTTGGGATTACAAGAAACTGCCACAACAACCGGCACGGACGACTTCGCGATTTCCGCGCACTGGGCCGATGCGCCGGCGCGCGGCGGGTCGATCACAACGGCATCGAACTTCTTCAGCTCAAGCGCGGTGAACGGACGGCGGAACAGGTCGCGGTGCTCGATTTTCACCGGGCGCATGGCCTCGTTGGCCGCGCGCTGGAGCGAGTCGAGGCTGACCTTGCCAGCATCAGACGCCAGCACCTTGGCGGTTTGCGACAGCGGCAGGGCAAAGGTGCCCAGCCCTGCGAACAGGTCAGCCACGTTCTTCGCCTTCGGGCCGACCGAATCCAGTACGGCGGCCTGCAAGGCTTCCTCACCATCGGGAGTGGCCTGCAGGAACGCGCCGACCGGCAGGCGCACGGGCACGCCACCGAACCGGATCATGGGGGTGCGGCGCTCGATGATCACATCAGTGCCAGCACCAGTATCGATTGAAAGACGGGCAAGATCGGTCTCTTCCGCAAAGCGGGTGAGAACCTCGTCCTGCTGCAGGCCTTTCCGCTTGAAGCCGCCCAGCGTCATGTCGACGCCGGTGTCGGACAGCGTGACGGCAATGCTCGCCGCATGGCCGTCCGTCAGTTCTCGCGCCAGCAGGGCGCGCAAGGGCACCAGCAGCCGGAACAGGTCCGG
>NZ_DATBUP010000255.1:0-3364 GCF_036515995.1 Pedomonas sp.
ATAAGAACGAGACTGTGTTTTGCTCGGTGCCGCTCAGTCATGTGCCGTTCCTCGATCTTCTGGGTCCGGTCAGCCGGGCGGGCTTTGAGGCCCTCTCGATGACGCCGTCCCATGTCGAGGAGCTGGAGCGCCAGGGCCTGACGGCGGCCGATGCCCGCCAGCGCCTCGCAGACCATGGTCTGCGGGTCGCCGAGTTCGAATGCATTGCCCACTGGCTGCCGGGGCAGGCGGCGCTTTTCGACCGGGTGGCGGGATACGGCGACCACCTGCTCGCCATGACGCCGGATTACGTGCTGCCCATGGCCGCCGCCGTCGGCGCGCGCTCGGTCGCCGTCGTGGATATGTTCAGGCCCGCCCTTGAAACCGATGCGCTCGCCGAGGCCTTCGCCGGCATCTGCGACAAGGCGAGCCAATACGGCCTCAGGGTCAACATCGAGTTCCTGCCCATGGGCAGCATCGCCAACATCGCCCAGACGGCGGAGATCATCCGGCGGGCAGGCCGCCCCAACGGCGGCATCACGCTGGACACGCTGCATTTCTATCGCGGCGGGTCAACGCTTGCGGATCTGCGCGCCCTGCCGGCCGAGATGATCGGCATGGTCCAGCTCTCGGATGCGCGCGCCAGCACGACGGACGACATCGAGACGGAAATGATGACCGGCCGGGCGCTTCCGGGCGAGGGCAAGCTCGATGTCCGGGCCGTTGCCGAGCTGCTTGCCGCCAAGGGCGTCACGGCCCCCATCGGCGTTGAGGTCTTCTCGCAGGCCAGTGCGGAAAACGAGGTCGAGACCACGGCGCGCAGCTGGATGGGCGCGCTCAGATCCATAACCGGCCGGGCCTGATCGCCCGGCGGAGTGAGCAATACAGCGAACAATACAGCGAATAATTCAAAGGGGAGTAAGCCAGAATGGCAGTAGAGACTGAGCAGCCGCGTGCGGTCGTTGTCGGCACCGGTTTTGGCCTGTTCACGCACGTTCGCGCCCTCAGGGACGCCGGGTTCGTGGTCAGCGCGATCGTCGGCCGCAGCCGCGAGCGCACCGCCGAGCGGGCCCGCCCGCTGAACATCCTGATTGTCGCCACCAGCCTGACCGAGGCGCTGGAGGCTGATCCCGCCATCCAGCTCGTCACCGTCGCGACCCCGCCGCACGCCCACTACCCGGTGGTGATGGAGGCCATCAACGCCGGTCGTCACGTGGTCTGCGAAAAGCCGTTCGCCAAGGATTTTGCGGAAGCCCGCGCCATGCTGGACGCGGCCGAGAAAGCCGGCGTCATCCACATGCTGGGCGCGGAATTCCGCTTCGATACCCAGCAGGCGCTGCTGCGCCGGGTGGTGCAGGACGGCCTCATCGGCGAGCCGCGCTATTTCATGCGCATTTATCACCAGCCCGGCCTCAGCGATCCGAACGAGAAGCTGAGCGACTGGTGGGAAGACGCCAATCAGGGCGGCGGCTTCCTCGGCGCTTTTGGCGCGCACATGGTCGATCAGGTGCGCGACGTGATGGGCGAGTTCAAGCGCGTCAGCGGCACGCTCCAGAAAATGTGCCCGGGCCGCCCCAACATGACGTCGGACGATGCCTATTCCATCCAGTTCGAGATGGAGAGCGGCGCCGAGGGCATCATCGTTGCCGCCATGGCCTCGCCGGGCCAGATCATCATGGGCAACAAGATCACCGGCACGGACGGCGGCGCATGGATCCAGGCGGGCGCAACCTTTGCAGACCCGGCCGAAGTCTGGGTGCAGAACAAGGACGGGGCTCGCAAGATCGACGTGCCGGCCGATCTGGTCAACCCGCCGCCGACGCCCTTCGAGCATGCCGAGCTCATCCAGACCGAGCAGGACCGCTGGCACACGCAAGGGTTCGACGTTGCCCCTTACGCCCGCCTGTTCTCGGAAATGAAGCAGCGCATGAGCGGCCAGCCCGTCACCGCGCGCGAGACGGCGGGCGATTTCCGGGACGCCGCCAATGGTCAGGCGGTCCTCGACGCCGTGCGCCAGTCGGCCAAGGAGCGCCGCTGGGTCGACGTCGCGAAGGTGTAACCGCTGCGCATGCCGTCAGTCCCCTCGCGGGGCTGGCGGCCATGTTTTTTTCAGGAGCGCAGGATCCGCCCGTCCAGCAGCTCGATCCGGCGCGGGCATTGCCGCGCAATATGCTCGTCGTGGGTCGAGATCAGGAAACTGGTGCACATTGTCCGGTTGATCTCGTGGAGCAGCTCCATCACCTGATCCGCCGACTGGCGATCAAGATTACCGGTCGGCTCGTCGGCCAGCACCAGATCAGGGTTTGCGATGAGCGCGCGGGCAACCGCCACGCGCTGACGCTGGCCGCCCGAGAGGGCGGAGGGGCGATAGTCCCTCCGGTCCGCCAGCCCCACCGCATCCAGCAGTTCCGCCGCCCGCTCGCGCAGCGCCCGGGTTTCCCGGCCAAGGGTGCAGGCCGCCGGCATCATCACGTTCTCAAGGGCAGACAGGTCCGGCAGCAGATGGTGGAACTGGAAGACAAAGCCGATGTGCCGGCTGCGAAATTTGGTGCGCTGGGCATCGCTTGCCTGCATCAGGTCAACGCCCAGCATCTCGTGGCGGCCGCCGCTGGCCCGCATGAGCGTGCCCAGTATGGTCAGCAGCGTGCTCTTGCCGGAGCCTGATGGGCCGAGGAGCGCCGCCATCTCGCCCTTGCTGATGACAAGGTCGATCCCCTTGAGGACGGGCGTCTCCGTCGCGCCATCGCGGAACGTCTTGGTCAGACCGCTGACCTCAAGGATCGGAGCCGCGCTCATGTGCCGATCGCCTCGACCGGGTCGATGCGGGCCGCGCGCCGCGCAGGCAGGATCGAGGCCAGCATGGCGGCAACGGTGGTCAGGGTGACGGCCAGCAGATAGTCGCCCTGCGCCCGGTCGATCGGCAGCCCGCCGCTTTCGACTTCTGCCACCGGGGGCAGCGGGGCCAGGGCCAGCCAGGCAACGAGCGCCCCGGCAACCGCGCCGATGAACCCGATCAGCGTGCCTTCAAGGATGAAGATGGACAAGACCAGCCGCTTGCTTGCGCCCATGGCGCGCATGATGCCGATCTCGGCCTCCCGACGCACGATCGAGAGCAGCATGGCGCTGGCGATGCCCACCACAATGGTGATGAGTGAGAAGGCCTTGATGATGGTGCCGGTGCGGGCCTGCGCATCCAGACCCTCGAACAGCTGGCTGTTCTCCTCGGTCCAGGCCGTCGCCTTCAGCCCGGTCGACCGGCGCAGCCGCTCGGCAATTCCCGTTGCGGCAATGGCGGGCGCCACCCTGATCTCGATGCGGGAAATGCCGGTTGGCAGGTCCAACAGCGCCCGCGCCGTCGTGAAATTCATGTAGACCGTCTGCCCGT
>NZ_DATBUP010000256.1:0-47921 GCF_036515995.1 Pedomonas sp.
GCTGCGGGCAACCCCGATCTCCACATCTTCCAGAATGGCGCGCACCTGCACGGGCAGGCGGTCCCAGATGCCCCCGGCCCTCAATCGATGCGCCAGCACCCCCGCCAGCCCCTCACGCCGCGCACAGCGCAGCACGTCCGACCACAGGGCCGGAGACAAGGACGCGCTGTCGCCGGGTGTCCGCAACAGGCGGCACAGCAGCAAGGCAGGCGTTTCAGCCATGACGCTTCGCCTGCCGGATCTCGCCGCTGTGCTCCCACATCTGCTCGACCAGCGCCGCCGCCGCCTCCAGCGAGGGGTAGGTGATCTCATAGGCCGGGCAGGCATCCAGCAGATCGGCCATGGCCAGAAACCCGGCCTCGCCCAGTGTCTGGTAGTTGGTGGAACTGGCAACCAGCAGAATGTGCGCTTCCGGCTTCTCAACCAGCCGGATCGCAGGCGTGCTGCCGGGCGTGAACGTGGGGAACACCACGCAGCGCGGGCGCGCCGGCTCGTCCATGCGGGCAATGGAGTCAGGCGGCGGCATCAGGTAGCCGAGCGTGCCTTTGGGCGTGCCGTGGTAGCGACGGCTGAACCGATCCGCCGGAGCGCGCTCCGCCATCACGTCGATCGAGCGGTTCTTGAGCGAGATCGGCCGGGGATAGGGCAGCGCCAGCCCCATGCGAGGCTCGATGAAGGCGAACTCATCTCCCAGCAGCCGCCAGCCGCCATAGGACAGGCCCGCCGCCAGCGTGCTCTTGCCAGAGCCGGACTCGGCGGAGAAGATGACGCATTCCCCGTCCCGCTCCACCGATGAGGCATGGAGAATGAGGTAGCGGTTCAGCCCCATCGCCGCCTGATAGTTCATGCCCATCTCGAACGCGACCTGCCCCTGCGCTTCGGGCAGCGGCGCGAACGGACCCATGATATCGGCCCGGATGTTGATTTGCGGCCGAACGAACCGACGCCACCAGGAGGTTGGCGCAACCGCCACCTCATACTCCGGGCAATGCTGCGGGTCGTTTTGCGGATACTCGCGGTAGAGATGACCCAATTCCGCCCAGACGCGGCGGAGCGGAGAAGTCAGCCGATACTGGATCGGACCGATGCGAACCGTCATGGCGTGTCTGTGACGCAAAGCCTGGACGCTTGGATACGCCATTACGTCCCGGATCCCCCCAATGCAGTCATGCTCATCGAGGGTCCTGCCGTCGTCACGGCTTCGACCAGCCCGACAGCCTCGAGCTCACGGAGCAGCCGCTCCACGGACGCTTCCACGCCCTCCTCGGCTTCCGTACCGTATCGCTCAGCAAGGACGGCAGGGATTTCGGCAATGCTGAGCGCGTTGCCGTCCAGCACGTCCAGCAGGGCCACGGAGGTGACGGGCAGCATATGCGTCTGCCCGGACGGCCGGAAGAACACTAGAAACAGGTCATCCACCGGGCGCACCAGGCAATCCCGGCTCAGAAAGGATTGGAACGCGATGGACATTCAGCCAAGGGTCACTGCCACCTGAAGACGGGGAAGGGCCTTCCGAAGCACCGGAAAACCCTGCGCACGGTCAGCGGCCGGCCGTGTTGATGCTCATGAGGCACGACGCGCCCGGCAGGTTGTTGGCCTCAACCTTCTTCAGGTACTTCGCATAGGCCTCGTAGCGCTCGTAGGCGTCGCCCGACGTACTCCGGGCCGCGGCCACCGACTGGAGATTGTTCACCTCGTCGGCATTCAGCATCTGGCCCGGGCCTTCGTAGCAGATGTTCTCGCTCCCGGAGGCCGAGTTGGCACTGACGTTGCCCAGTCCATTGCCAAGGCCGTTTCCATTGCCGGGCTTGTTGCCGCCCGGCCAGCCGGAATTCTGGTGTGCATTGGAGCTGGCACTCGCGTTGCCGGTTGCGCTGGCGTTGCCATTGCCCAGCCCGGTGGCCTGGCTGCTCGGCGTGGCGCAGGCGTCACCGTTGGAATCCACGTTCTGGGGAAACGGTACCCGGCAGTTCAGAACGGATGCTGCGGCACGTGCACTGGCCGGGGCGAGGGTGATGACAGCAGGCGCAGCCATGGCACCCAACTTCAGAAGATGGCGGCGCGACGCCACGTCAGCTTTTGTATTCTGATCGTTCATCCTACACCTTCATTCCGGCTTGGTACTCATGTGCTCATGCTACGCACTCTGTCGGCAGAGGCTATACATTAGATCTGTCACTCGAAGTATCAAGCACTTACAAGTTTCGTTCAGACGCATTCTGAGCAAAATTCGTACCACATCCTCAACCAACTGAATCCTGTCGCCATTTTTTTACAGCGATGCATGTCTTGCCGCAAAAATGTAAAGAAAACCGACAATGATCGGCAGAGCCGGCTTCAGCGAGAAAAATATGGACCCGATTACCAGACGTCTGCTTCAACGACTCCTCTTTGCAGGCGTTTCCGCCCTGGCTGCATTTTTAACGGTCATGATCGTGGCCGAGGACATGCTTGCCGCCGCCATCTGCTCCACGCTGGCAGGAATCGTGGTGATTGCCGTCGCCTATGACAACGAGGCGCGCGACCTTCAGGGCGCACTGCGGCGCGTGCGCAGCCTGAATGATGAACTCCACACCAAGCTGGGCCACGACACCGTCCGCCAGATTATCGAGGCGCTGGACGAGCCCCTGCTCGTCATCGAGCGCGACCTGACGGTCCACCGGGTCAACGAGAAGGCCCGCACGCTGCTCGGCGGCGTGTTCGAGGGCGAGGCCCTGCCCATGTTCCTGCGTCAGCCGGGTGCCGTCGAGGCGATTCGCAGCGTGGTCGAGAGCGGCCGGCCCACCGAGCGGGAAGTGCAGTTCCTGACGCCGGTCGAGGCGCACTATATTCTCGGCGCACGCCCGCTGGAGGGCGAAGACGGCCTGATTCTGGTCTGGATGCGGGACATCACCAAGGCCCGGCTGACCGACCGCATGCGCGTGGACTTCATCGCCAACGTCAGCCACGAACTGCGCACGCCGCTGGCGACGCTGATCGGCTTCATCGAGACGCTCCAGGGCCCGGCCGCCAAGGACGAAGCCGCCCGTACCCGGTTTCTCAAGATCATGTCGGACGAAGCCTCCCGCATGGCCCGCCTGATCGACGACCTGCTCTCGCTGTCCCGTATCGAGATGGACAAGCATGTACGCCCCTCCACGCCGCTGGACGTGCGCCCCCTTCTATCTCAGATGGGCCAGAGCTATGCCGTGCGCCTTGAGGCGGACAACAGGTTCATCAACCTGCGCATTCCGGAATCATTGCCGCGCGTGATCGCGGATCGCGATCAGGTGTTGCAGGTTCTCCACAATCTTATTTCAAACGCCATCAAGTATGGCCGCTCCGGCACCGGCATCACGTTGGAGGCCGCCATCCAGCCCGGCACGTTCCCGAGCGATCCGGTGCATGTACGGATCTCCGTCACGGACGAGGGCGAAGGCATTACCCCGGAGAATCTTCCCCGCCTTACCGAGCGCTTCTATCGTGTCGACAGCGCCCGCTCCCGCAAAATGGGCGGAACGGGCCTTGGTCTGGCCATTGTGAAGCACATTGTGGAAAGGCACCGGGGCGAACTGACGATCGAAAGTCGGCTTGGAGTTGGCACCACCGTAGCCTTCACCCTGCCGGTTCTGCCCGCCGAAGATAACGCGATCTCCGCCTGAAACCTGGCACCTCCGGGCGCACCGCCCCTCTCTTCTGTGACAGCCAAGCCTGCAGTTGTCATAAATCTGTAACATACTCTTGTCACAGGGCTGCAACACAAAGGTCATAGAGGGGTTCTCGTCGAGAGACGGTGCCGGACCCAAAAGGCAGGATGTGTGAAGGGTCACAGTCCACGGGTTGGGTGCAGTCACGAAGTTATGGTGCGGGGGCACACCCGACCAATTCAGGAGATCCGAAAGTGCTTAAACAGAGCCTGATGATCGCAGCCGCGACTGTGACGTTGACGGCGGCCTACGCCGGTTCGGCCGAAGCCCGCGACCAGATCCGCGTGGTCGGTTCGTCGACGGTCTACCCGTTCACGACCGCCGTAGCCGAGCAGTTTGCCCGCGCCAACCCCAAGTTCAAGGCCCCGATCGTGGAATCGACCGGCACCGGCGGCGGCATCAAGCTGTTCTGCTCCGGCATCGGCCCCAACACCCCGGACGTTGTGAACGCCTCGCGCCGCATCAAGGCTTCCGAAGTGAAGCAGTGCGCTGACAACGGCGTGACCAAGATCGTTGAAATCCAGGTTGGCCTCGACGGTCTGGTTCTGGCCCAGGCCAAGAACGGCCCGGCCATGGATCTGAGCCGCGCTGACGTTTACAAGGCGATTGCCGGCCAGCCGCTGGGCAAGAAGAACACCGCCCGCACCTGGAAGGACGTGAACGCCAAGCTGCCGGCCAACAAGATCGAGCTGATCGGCCCGCCGCCGACCTCCGGCACCCGTGACTCCCTCAATGAACTCATCATGCTGGCAGGCTGCAAGACCTTCCCGCAGATGAAGGAGATGGAGAAGGCCGACAAGAAGAAGGCCGAGGCTCTCTGCACCACCCTGCGCGAGGACGGCGCCTACATCGAAGCCGGCGAGAACGACAACCTGATCGTTCAGAAGCTGGTCGCCAATCCGAAGGCCGTCGGTGCGTTCGGCTACAGCTTCCTGGAAGAGAATCAGGACAAGCTGCGTGGCCTCAAGATCGACGGTGTCGAGCCGACCTACGCCAACATCCAGTCCTTCAAGTACCCGGCTGCCCGCCCGCTGTACATCTACGTGAAGGCGCAGCACGCCGGTCCGATCCCGGGCATCAAGGAATTCCTGGCTGAGTACAGCAAGGAAAGCACCTGGGGTCCGCGTGGTTATCTGGCCCGTCGCGGCCTCGTCGCCTCCCCGGATAAAGACCGCGCAACGGCTGCTCAGGCAGCCAAAACGCTCAAGCCGCTTGACCCGGCAAGCGTGAAGTAAAATACACACGCAAAGGGAGCGATCACAGATCGCTCCCTTTGTCCTTATGCTGAACTGGTGGTTTGTATGCCTTCATCCGCGCTCGTGCTTCTTCTCCTTGGCCTTGCGACCATCGGATTCCTTGTCTCTCGCGGCCGTGCCGCGCAGTTTCAATCAGACCACCGGAGCGTACACTCCCGGCCGAACTACCACGGCTGGTACAGCTTCATCTGGGTCTTCCTGCCTGCCGCCCTGCTCGTGGTGGCCTGGAGCATCCTGAGCCCCAGCTATATCGGCCCGGCCGTCATCAACAGCCTGCCCGCAGACGTGCAGCCCGAAGCCGGCATTGCCCGCGACATGTTCCTGAGCGAAGTGCAGAGCCTTGCAGAGGGCCGCTCCGAGTACTCATTCAGCCCCGGCGCGGAGCAGGGCGCGGCGCTCTACAAGGAAATGGCCTCCCGCGGGAACTGGGTCGTCGCCGCTCTGGCCGGCGCCCTGGCCCTGCTCGGCTTCTTCTTCGCCTTCACCCGCGTGAAGCCTGATTTCCGCGCTCGCACGCGCGTTGAACGCTTCATGATGGGCCTGCTCATCTTCGCCTCCATCGTCGCCATCATGACGACGCTGGGCATCGTGTTCTCGCTCCTGTTCGAGAGCCTGCGCTTCTTCGAGAAGGTTTCGCCCTTCGAGTTCCTGTTCGGCACCCACTGGAGCCCGCAGCAGGCGATCCGCGCCGATCAGGTAGGCTCGTCGGGAGCCTTCGGCGCCGTGCCGCTGTTCTGGGGCACCGCCTTCATCACCATCATCGCCATGACCGTAGCCGTTCCCATCGGCCTTTTGTCGGCGATCTATCTGACCCAGTACGCCAGCCCGCGCTTCCGCAAGTGGATGAAGCCGATCCTGGAGGTGCTGGCAGGCGTTCCGACCGTGGTCTACGGCTACTTCGCCGCGCTCACCGTCGCGCCGCTGATCCGCCAGTTCGGCTACATGATCGGCCTGCAGGACCCGTCTTCGGAAAGCGCGCTGGCCGCAGGCCTGGTGATGGGCGTCATGATCATTCCGTTCATGTCCTCCCTGTCGGACGACGCCATCACCGCCGTGCCGAGCGCGATGAAGGACGGCTCGCTGGCGCTGGGCGCCACGCCGTCCGAGACCATCCGCAAGGTTCTCATTCCGGCGGCTCTGCCGGGCATCGTCGGCGGCTTTCTGCTGGCGGTCTCCCGCGCCATTGGCGAGACCATGATCGTGGTGATGGCAGCCGGCCTTGCCGCCAACCTCACCGCCAACCCGTTCGAATCGGTGACCACCGTGACCACTCAGATCGTGGCGCTGCTCACGGGTGACCAGGAGTTTGACTCGGCCAAGACCCTCTCCGCCTTCGCGCTGGGCCTTGTCCTGTTCATTGTCACGCTGATCCTCAACGTCTACGCCCTCCGGGTCGTGAAGAAGTATCGGGAAGCTTATGAATAACGCCACCACGCCCGAACGCTCGGAGGGGAACATGACCGTTCAGCAACCGACCGACTGGAATTCGCCGGAGATGGTGGCGCGCATTCGCAAGCGCTACCGTTCGGAGAAGACGTTCCGGACCATGGGCCTCGTCGCCCTGACGTTCGCGGGCGCATTCCTGACCTTCCTGCTCTACACCATGATCAGCAACGGCCTGCCCGGCTTCCGGGCGACCGAGATCCGCCTCGACGTGGCCTATACCGAGCAGGCGCTGGGCTTGAGCGCGCAGGACGTGCAAGGCCCGGACGGCATGGAGATGCTGCGCAACGCCGACTACGGCCTGCTGGCTGGCGATGCCTTGGCGGCCAAGCTCGGCCTCTCCGATCCGGACGACATCATGCGCGCCGAGCGCCTGGTCAGCCAGGCCAGCGGTTCGATCCTTCGTGACCATCTGCTGGCCAACCCCGGCCAGTTCGGCCAGACCGTGCCGGTCTGGGTGCCGGCCTCGTCTGACTTCGACATGCTCAAGAAGGGCAACATCCGTCGTGACGCGCCGGAAGCGGAGCGTCGCATCTCCGACGAAATGCTCGGTTACTTCGAGAAGCTGGAAGCCGATGGCGACGTGCGCACGGCCTTCAACACCCGCTTCTTCACCGGCGCGGACAGCCGTGACCCCGAACTGGCCTCGGTGTGGGGCGCGACGGTCGGCTCGCTGCTGACCCTGTTCGTCACGCTCATCATCTCCTTCCCCATCGGCGTTCTGACCGCCGTGTACCTGGAAGAGTTCGCGCCGAAGAACCGCGTGACCGACTTTATCGAGGTCAACATCAACAACCTCGCTGCCGTGCCGTCCATCATCTACGGCCTGCTCGGCCTTGCCGTGTTCCTCGGCACCTTCGGCATGCCGCGCTCCGCTCCACTCGTGGGCGGCCTGACGCTGGCGCTGATGACCCTGCCGACCATCGTGATCGCCGGCCGCGTCGCCATCCGCGCCGTGCCGCCGTCCATTCGCGATGCTGCCCGCGGCATCGGTGCCTCGCCGCTCCAGGTGGTGTTCCACCACGTGGTGCCGCTGGCCATGCCGGGCATCCTCACCGGCACCATCATCGGCATGGCCCGCGCGCTGGGTGAAACCGCTCCGCTGCTGATGATCGGCATGCGCGCCTTCATCGTGGACGTGCCGAGCTCCCTTGACGACCCCGCAACAGTGCTTCCGGTTCAGGTGTTCCTGTGGTCTGACAGCATCGAGCGCGGCTTCGTGGAGAAGACCTCCGCTGCCATTCTGGTGCTGCTGGTCTTCCTGATGATGATGAATGGCCTGGCGATCTATCTGCGCCAGAAATTCGAGCGCCGCTGGTAGAACCAGCTGGGAAACCCGGGGGCGACCGCCATGTATGTAACGAACGAGACGCCAATGACGACTTCTAGCAACAGCGCCATCAAGATGACGGCCCGCGACGTCAACGTGTACTACGGTGAGAAGCACGCCCTGAAGGGCGTCTCCATCGACGTGCGCGCTGATGAGGTAACCGCCTTCATCGGCCCGTCGGGCTGCGGCAAGTCCACGTTCCTGCGCTGCCTAAACCGCATGAACGACACCGTGGCCGCCGCCCGCGTAACCGGCGACATTCAGTTGGACGGCGAGAACATCTACGACCGCAAGATGGACGTGGTGCAACTGCGCGCCCGCGTCGGCATGGTGTTCCAGAAGCCGAACCCGTTCCCCAAGTCGATCTACGAGAACATCGCCTACGGCCCGCGCATTCACGGCTTGGCCAAGTCCAAGGCGGACCTCGACGAGATCGTCGCCACCAGCCTGCGCAAGGCCGGCCTGTGGGACGAGGTGAAGGACCGCCTGAATGACAGCGGCACCGCCCTCTCCGGCGGCCAGCAGCAGCGCCTCTGCATCGCCCGCGCCATCGCGGTAAACCCGGAAGTGATCCTGATGGACGAGCCCTGCTCGGCGCTCGACCCGATCGCAACGGCCAAGATCGAGGAGCTGATCGAGGACCTGCGCGGCCGTTACGCCATCGTGATCGTGACGCACAACATGCAGCAGGCTGCCCGCGTCAGTCAGAAGACCGCTTTCTTCCACCTCGGCGATCTGGTGGAATACGGTCCTACTTCGGAAATCTTCACCAACCCGAAGAAGGACAAGACCAAGGACTACATCACCGGCCGTTACGGCTGAGCTGTCGCAACAGGGATAAGGAGAAGGGCGTCATGGGAAGCATGCACACCGTCAAGTCGTTCGACGAGGACCTGCGTCAGCTCCGGTCCTACATCTCGCAGATGGGCGGTCTGGCCGAAGCCCAGATCATGGGCGCCATCGAGGCCCTCTCCGGCCGCGATCCGGAGATGGCGCGCACGATCGTCGAGCGCGACCGCGCCATCGATGACCTGGAAGTGGAGGCCGAGCGCCACGCCATCATGACCATCGCCCGTCGTCAGCCGCTGGCGGACGACCTGCGCGAGGTCATCTCGGCACTGAAGATCGCGGCGCTGCTGGAGCGCATCGCGGATTACGCCAAGAACATCGCCAAGCGCGCCACCGTTCTGTCGCAGACCGAGCCGGTGCAGCCGATGGTCATCATTCCCGAGATGGGCCGCACCGTCACGCACATGCTGAAGGACGTGCTGGACGCCTACGGCTCGCGCGATGCCGACAAGGCCCGCGCGGTGTGGGAGCGCGACAAGAACGTCGATGACTTCTACAACAGCCTCTTCCGCTCTCTCCTCACCTACATGATGGAGAACCCGCAGAAGATCACGCCGTCGACCCACGTGATGTTCATCGCCAAGAACCTTGAGCGCATCGGCGACCACGCCACCAACATCGCGGAGATCATCTACTTCAACGTGACCGGTAACTACATGGAGACCGATCGCCCGAAGAGCGATGAGACTGCGTACACCATCGTTGGCAAGACGGCGGAGTAATCATGAAGCCCAAAGTCCTTCTGGCCGAAGATGACGCCAGCCTCACCGAGTTGCTGACTTACAATCTCGAGCAGGAGGGCTTTGAGGTCCTGCATGCGGCAGACGGCGAGGAGGCGATGGCTCTGGCACAAGAGCAAAATCCCGACATCGCCATCCTCGACTGGATGATCCCCTACCTCTCCGGCATTGAAATCTGCCGCCGGCTGCGCCGCCAGCCCGAAACGGCAAACCTGCCGATCATCATGCTGACGGCCCGGTCCGAGGAAAGCGACCGGATCCGCGGGCTGGAGACGGGCGCGGACGATTACATCACCAAGCCCTTCTCCCCGCGCGAGCTGGTCGCCCGCATCAAGGCGGTTCTGCGCCGCCTGCGGCCCGCCCTGACCGGCGCACCGCTGGCCTACAGCGGCATCGAGCTGGACACCACGACCCACAAGGTGGTGCGGGACGGCAAGGCCATCGCGCTGGGGCCCACCGAATTCCGCCTGCTGCGCCACTTCATGGAGCACCCGCGCCGCGTGTTCTCGCGCGAGCAGTTGCTCGATTCCGTGTGGGGCCACGACGTGGAGGTGGAACTGCGCACGGTGGACGTGCATATCCGCCGCCTGCGCAAGGCGCTCAATGTGGATGACCTGCCGGACGTGATCCGCACCGTGCGCTCAGCCGGATATGCGCTGGACAGCGGCGCCGATCAGGACGCCGGCCGCTAGAACAACGTCCAGGCAGATTTCAATCGACGCGGCAAGCCCGGCAGATCACTGCCTGCCGCGTCGATAGATTTTACACCTGGCCGAAACGTTTCAGCGCACTAGATTATCTAACCTTTGAATTTATTATATTTTTTGAAAAGCTGTCATTTCTGGCCCCAAATTTGCTTGTACAGAGTAACGGACCATCAGGCTTCCTGGGCGGGTAGCAGATGGGCCGGGTTGCCGCTGGGTGTGTTTCAGCGGACAGCAAGTATTGTAAATGGGGGTCAAAGCAGCCAGCCGGCAGCGGCTGGAGGCTTAGGAGATAGACATGACACGTCTCGATCAGAGCGCGAGCCGCCTTTCGTTACGAAACTCGATCCTGGTTTGGGTTGCGGGGATCGTTATCGGCTGGGGATGCGCTGTGGTTCTGTTCTACCAGCTGATCCGGGACTCTGCCGAGGATGGGCGGATTGCGGGTGCAGCCATGATTGCCGAATCTCGGGACGCTATGGGCGTGGCCGATATCGAGCCTGCCGCCGGACCGGACCAGTCTCTCCGCCGTATCGAACAGCCGGATAATGCGGGTTCCGCACGGGAAAAGCGTCAGTCTATGCCGGAGGGCAGCTGAAACGGCCCGTATCGAATTTGAAACGATAATCACTGAAAAACAAAAGAATAAGCAAGGGGCGCGTCAGCATCGCTGGCCGCCCTTCGCTTTTACATGCGCGTGTCAGAGGTGCCGGTGCCGTGAGCGCCCCGCCTCGCCTCAGGGCTTGATACCGTTGGCGAGCAGAATCTGACGAATGAAGCCGGCCGGAATGGCGTAGGCGATGCCGCTCGGGTCGGTAATCACCTTCTCCCGCGTGGACTTGATGAAGGTGGCATTCAAAATGCCCACCACTTCCCCTGTATTGGCGGCGTAGAGCGGGCTGCCGCTGTGGCCGGGATAGGCGACCATGTCGAGCTGATAGACCTCGTATCTCGGTGCCGTCACGAACGCGGCATCAAGGAAGCGGCTGTCCGGCTGCGGACTGATGTTCGGCGGCCGGGCCGAAACGATACCGGTCTGCGTGGCCGGATACAGCCCGAGCACCGTGCCGATGGGAAAGCCTGTAATGGCGATGGATGAGCCCTCCGGCAGCAACTCCGGATCTTCGCGCAGGGAGACCGCCGGCAGCGGTTCTCCCGACATGCGCAGCAGCGCCAGATCATGCGCCGGATCTTCTGCCACCACGGTCAGCGTACGCCGGTCGACTTCGCTGCCATTGCGCACCAGCGCGAACAGCGCCTGCTGGCCCTTGCCGGGGTCGATGCGAATGACGTGGGCGTTGGTGACGATATGGCGGCCGTCTCCCACCACGAAGCCGGTCCCGGCCAGATGGGAGGCGAGCGGGCGCATCACCCGGAAGGTGGTGATGCCGACCACGGACGGCTGCACCTTGCGCACCGCCTCCACCAGATCAGCGGATGCAGACGTGGCGAGCACGGCGCCGAACAGGGCCAGCGCCATGAGCAGAACCCTTTGCAGCGCGTGCGCTGCGGGCATGGATGGCCGCATCAATTAGACTCCGGCAGCAGCAGGTTGATTGACCAGATGTTTCAGGCTCAGATCAAACATAAGCAACTGCCAGAGCAGGCGGCTGTTGTCGCGCAGGCCCTTGATGTGGTCCTGCGCCGCCTGCTGGATGAAGTCCGGGTTGAACCAGCCGGTTTCGGTGACCGTTGCGCTGCCTGCCAGTGACAGGGCGGTTTCGGCCAGCGGCCCGCGGAACCAGCGGTCGATCGGCACCACGAAGCCCATCTTGGGCCGGTAGAGCAGATCATGCGGCACGTAAGGCTCCAGCGCCTTCTTGAACAGCCATTTGCCCTGCCCGTTGCGGATGCGCATGTTCGGTGCAATGCCCGCCGCCCATTCAAGCAACTGGTGGTCGAGCAGCGGCTCACGCGCCTCGAGGCTGACCGCCATGCTGGCGCGGTCCATCTTGGTCAGGATATCGCCCGGCAGCCACACCTTCATGTCCGCGTACTGGGCCTGACTCAGCGGATCATCCGCCGGAGCCTTGGCCATCACGTCGCGGTAGATGTCGCTGGCCCGATAGCCCTGCAGGGCGCGCCGGAACTCGTTGCTGAACAACAGGCGGCGCTGGTCGTCACGCACCACGGCGATAGAGTTGAAATAGGCCTCGGCCGTCGACAGGCCGAGCGACTGGAACGTGGTCTTGGCGCGCAGTGGGCGCGGTGCCCAGTCCATCTTCGGCCACACCCGGCCAAGGAAGCCGAACAGGGAGCGCCGCAGCCCCAACGGCAGCATGGCCCGCAGTCGCTCTTCGTTGGAGTGGAAGCGGTGCCGGCGGTAGCCCGCCAGAATCTCGTCGCCGCCGTCGCCCGAAAGGGCCACGGTCACGCTCTCGCGCGCCAGTTCGCATACCCGGTAGGTCGGCAGGGCGGAAGCGTCAGCAAAAGGTTCGTCATAGGCCAGCGCCAGCCGCTCGATCAGGCCGAAGTCGTCACTGGAGACCACCCGGTTGCGGTGGTTGGTGCCGTAACGCTGGGCCAGCCGCTCGGCATAGCCGGACTCGTCATACCCGGCGGCATCAAAGCCGATGGAGCAGGTGTTGACCGGCTGGTCCGACAGGCCGGCCATCATGGCAACGATGGCGCTGGAATCCACGCCGCCCGAGAGGAACGCGCCCAGCGGCACTTCCGAGACGAGACGGATCTTCACCGCCTCGCGCAGCCGCTCGATCAGCTCCTCGCCCAACTCCTCCGGCGTGCCGCTGTGCTGCTGCTTGAACGAGATGTCCCAGTACGGCTTGGGCTCCGGTACCGAACGCCCGCGCCGCAGGGTCAGGCTGTGCCCGGCGGGCAGCTTCTTCACGCTGCGCAGAATGGTCCGCGGGTCCGGCACGTAGCCGTAGGCGAAGTAATCCTCCACCGCCTGCTCGTCGATGGTGCGCGGCAGGCCCGGGTACGGCAGCAGCGCCTTCAACTCAGAACCGAAGATCACCACGCCGTCCGGCAGAACGCTGTAGTGCAGCGGCTTCACGCCCAGCCGGTCACGCGCCAGAAACAGGGTTTCGGTGCGCCGGTCGTAAACGGCGAAGGCGAACATGCCCCGGAAGTGCTGGAGACAGGCCTCGCCCCACTCCATCCAGGCGTAAAGGATCACTTCCGTGTCGGAATTCGTGCGGAACTGGTAGCCGCACTCCAGCAGCAGCGCGCGGGTTTCCTGAAAGTTGTAGATCTCGCCGTTGAAGCTGACGACAATCTGCCCGTCCGCCGTCAGCATCGGCTGCTGGCCGCTGGACAGGTCGATGATCGCCAGTCTCCGGTGACCGAGGCCGATACCGGGCTCCGTCCAGAGCCCGGCCTCGTCCGGCCCGCGGTGCGCGATGACGTCGGTCATCGTCCGCAGGATGTTCTTGTCGATGCGGCGATGTCCCCGCGTGTCGAATATGCCGCTGATGCCACACATGGCGACTACTGCCTCTTACCACTGCCGCTGAGAATGGACTGGAGGCTGGCCTCAACCGGTCCCAGACGATCTGCAAACGCCTGCATCGCGTCTGTTGCCCGAACGGCTGTTTCCTGACGCTCCGCAGATACAACGAGCGTGGCTGCCGAGAGGTCCCCGCCCAGAAGCTTGGCCTTCAGGCCCTCGATCTTGGCAACGTAGCGATTGCCGGTCAGCTTGCCGTTGACCCAGTACCACTGCCAGATATCACGCACCCGGCCGCGACCGTTAATCTGCATGGCTTCGGGTTGCGCCGCCACGCCGCCAATGACAAGGCTGCTCGGCAGGCTTGCCGCCCAGGTCCAGTTGTCGGCAGGGGCCACGGCCGTCTGCCCGTAGGCGACCAGTTCCGCATCGTCATGCTGCCGGCCAAAGGCGGCCACATAGAGGCTGACCGTCCGCTGGCCGTCCGTATAGGTCTGGAACAGCTCGGCATCCGCTCCAGCAAAGTGCGGCTTCCAGTCTGCAGGCGCAGACGTTGTCTGCCAACCTTCAACGTCCGGCGGGGTCATGGCGGTGTACACCACGTCCGCCGGGCGATTGTCCATCCAGTAGGCCCAGGCGGACCCGAGCACGGCGATGGCAAGCACAGCCGGCACCGCAGTCCATGCCTGACGCGGCGTGCCTGCCGCCACGCAGGTCAAGCCCTTGCCCTCCACGTCCACCGCCGGATCGTCGATCCAGCGATCGGAGAACAGGCGGCCGATCAGCAGCACGGCCACCATGACGATGGAGAAGAACACCCAGCCGTAAATGATGTGATCCACACCAACCGCATATTCGCTGTCGGTCAGGTGGGCGATGTAGATGATGCCGAAGGCCCGGAAGCCGTTGGCAATCACCGGCACGATCAGCGAAATGGCGATGATCGCCGCGCGCCGCCACGGGCTCTTGAAGGCGATGTTGGCATAGAGGCTGCCCACCGCCAGCATGGCGATGACGAACCGCACGCCGGAGCACGCCTGCGCCACCTCGAAATCCCCGGTCGGGATCGAGATGAAGATGCCGTCATGGTAGGTCGGGATCTCCAGCCACTCCAGCAGCGCGACAGAGAACTTGGCGGTGAAGTCCTGCAGCACCGGCATGATCTGGTCGCCGAACGGCACCAGAAACAGCAGGTAGAACAGCGGGAACAGGAGCGTGCGCGTTACCGCCACGCCCAGAACGGTGAGCACGCTCGCCTGAATCATGAAGATGACGGCAAACTGCTCGACAAAGGCGACGCGGGCCAGATCGCCCACCACCCAGAGCAGCGCCGCTCCCGCCAGAGGCACCAGCCCCCACCAGCACGGGCGCGGGCTGACGCGGGCCAGAATGTCCCGTCGCATCCAGACCAGCCAGATGACGATGGGCAGAATGAGCCAGGCGTGGCCGAAGGTCTCGTCATTCTCCCACTTCTCGACCATCGACATGGCCTCGGCGCGGAAGAGGAACAGCGTGGTGGCCACCACAGCCAGCCACGCCAACGCATAGGTTCGCCAGATCGGCGAGAAGCGGGTGCGGATCTTCTCCGGCTCCACGCCCTCGGCCTTGGCGTCTGCTGTTGTATCCAGGGTCAAGCCGCGTCTCCTCCGGATGCTCGGCTAAGGGGAACAACGGCAGGCCCGGCCTGCCGCTGGGGCGTCAGGTCAAGCACGTCATCAAGCAACGACAGGGACCGGTCCCAATCATACCGGTCGAGCACGAGAGTACGGGCCGCACGGCCAACGGCAGCGGCGCGAACGGGATCACGCGCCAGCGCGACCACGGCATCCGCCATCTGCTGCGCGTCGGCAGCGACAAGAAAATCCTGCCCCGGCGTGGCGGCAATGCCCTGCGCGGCGGCAGGGGTGGTGACCACCGCCTTGGCCATGGCCATCGCTTCCAGCACCTTGTTCTGCACGCCGCGCGCGATGCGCAGGGGCGCGACCGCCATGTCGCTGGCGGCAATGTAGGGGCGAACATCGTCCACCGTGCCGGTGACGGTGATGCCCGGCCGTTTGCCCAGCTTCTGCACTTCGGGCGTAGGCCGCGCGCCAACAATGGTGAAATGCGTCTCCGGCAGGATCCTGCGGACCAACGGCAGCACTTCGTCCGCGAACCACACCACCGAATCCACATTGGCCCAGTAGTCCATGGCCCCGGTGAACACGAGGTTGGGACTGCCCGGCAGCGTCATCGGCTTGAAGTCAGCGTCCGGCGAGAATTTCTGGTGATCAACGCCATTGAACAGCGCCCGCACGTCATGGGCGGCGGAACCGGCCACCGCCTTGAAGCTGGCAACCTCGGCATCGGTCACGAACAGGGAGACGTCCGAGCGGTAGGCCGCCGTGCGCTCCAGCCCCAGCACCTTCACCGCTTCGCGCTTGTAGAGCAGCGACATCGGCCAGGACTTGCTCTCGGCGTATTGCCGCCACTTGTCGGAATCCATGTCCACGAAGTCCATCACCAGCTTGCGGCCCGGCGTGATGAGCTTGGAGGCGAAGGGGAACATGGCCGAGGAATAGAGAAACACCCGGTCGACCTGATGGCGTGCGGCGATGTCCTGCGCCCACTGGGTTAGCGGCTGGGTCGGGTAGTAGCTGGCCGTGATCGATTCACCATCCAGCAGCCCTTTCAGACCCCGCACCTTGCTGGCAAGCGGGCTGATCGGCACGAAACAGCATTCACCCCCGACGACGGAGCGCAGAAAGTCCTGATGCTCCATGTCGGCCGGGTCGTCGATGAAGCAG
This sequence comes from Pedomonas sp., assembly GCF_036515995.1. Lineage (NCBI taxonomy): Bacteria > Pseudomonadati > Pseudomonadota > Alphaproteobacteria > Sphingomonadales > Pedomonadaceae > Pedomonas > Pedomonas sp. Next base: position 16,204 of record NZ_DATBUP010000256.1, read on the forward strand.
CCCAAATGCACGCGAGCCCGTGTTGCGAGGTGCTTGAGGATATGCCACGACCGGATCTTGTCCCCCTTGTTGGGAGGGTAAGGAATGCGGTGGGCAAGAAACAGCACATCCATCGTCAAGCCAGACCTCTCGCAATGAAGGGACCGAAGAAGTTGGCAACCGGCAAGGGCAGGCGGCTCCACACCTCCGTCATCATCTTGTACTTCGGATTGAGCGGGTTGAGGTCCGGCATCGCATGGCCGTCGGCCAGCCGATACTCATAGACCAGCGGCGTCGGCTCGAAGCCCCAGTTCTTCTTGAAGTCGAAAGCGCCGGTGCCGACCTTGGACCGGCCGAAATCGAAGCTGGTGCAGCCCCGGTTCGCCGCATGCAGCATCAGCTGCCAGTACATGTGATCGTTGGCGCGCCACTTGCGGGCGTCGAACACGCCGCCGCCGTAGTAGGGCGCAACCTCGCCGTTGTAGTAAAGCGAAAGCACGGAGGACAGCGGCTGTCCGTCCTTGCACACGGTCAGCACGTCCGCATCCGGCCCGTAGGCATTCAGCAGCGCCTGGAACCACCGCTTCGGAAACACCGGCGTTCCGAGATTGCGCACGCTTTCTGCATAGACAGCGAAGTGCCGGTCAAAGTCCTGATCGATGCGGGTTTCCAGATCGAAGGTCAGGCTGCGACGTACCTCGGCCCGCTGCTTGCGCGGAATGGCCTTGAGGTTGTCCTCCTCCTTCGCGTGCAGCGGACGGCGGAAGGTGACGTAGGTTCCCGCCTTGGCCGTCCAATCAGGGCGCAGGCGGCTCTGATTGCGGTATTCCAGCGCCGGCACACCAAACTTCTGCGCCAACGCCCACGCCTCGGCATCCAGCGCCGCATGCGCTTCCGCATCCTCGGCCAGCGGCCCGCCGTAAACGGCAAAGGCATTGGAGACGAGCGACTTGCCGAACAGGGGCGAGCGCACGTGCGTCAGCGGCAGCACGCCGACGATCTCCTGTCCGCGCCGGGCGCGCAGGTACGGCGTGGCGTAGCCGTAAGCATCGTTGATGGCCTGCGCCCACTGCGTGAGATGGAACGGCGTGCCGCTCTCATGAGCGCGCACGAATGCGTTCCACTCCTCGGCGGCGCGGGGCTCGCGAACGTCGATCAGATCTACCTGCATCATGGATTACACCGCAACCGGACGAGACGAAACTTGAGGCAGGAACAGCGCATCCATCCGATCCCACGCGAAGTCGTCGGTGAGCCTGTCAAGCTTGGCGTACATGCGCGAGAGGTTGGTGTAGTGCCGGAAGCGGGAACGCATCGGCGCATCGGCCACGCGCGGCTGCTCCGGATCCACCTCCCACGGGTGGAAATAGAACACGGCAGGCTGCCCCTCTTCCCGATTGATCTTGCCGATGGCCCAGCGCGCCACACCGTAGGGCAGCAGACGGAAGAAGCCGCCGCCGAAGGAAAGCGTCCGCCCGGCCACCGGAACGGTGGTGATGGGAACCTCGATCAGAGGCGAGTCCGCAATCGGCCGGTAGGCGAAGCGGGGTGCATCCGGCCAACCGTAGTGATCGTGCCGGATCGGCGCGACGGAGGATGAATAGGCGTAGCCCAGCTCCGCCAGCACATCGAGCGCCCAGGCGTTGGCCTTTCCGATGGAAAAGCTCGGTGCACGGTAGCCGCGCACGGCAACGCCGCCCGCATCTTCCAGCAGCTTCTTGGAACGCTCCAGATCGGCCCGGAACTGGGATGCCGTGAAGCTGGTGACGCGATCATGCGCATAGCCGTGGGAGGCCAGCTCATGCCCATCCTCAACGATGCGGCGGATCAGCTGCGGCTGACGCTCCGCCACCCAGCCCAGCGAGAAGAACGTGGCGCGGATGCCCTTCTGCGCGAACAAGTCCAGCACGCGCCCGGTATTGTGCGCCACCCGGCTGGCGTAGCCGCCCCAGTCCTCGCGCCGGATGCAGCGCTCGAACGCGCCGACCTGAAAATACTCCTCCACGTCCACCGTCATGGCGTTGCGCAGGGAAGCCCCTGCCTTTGACACGCCAGGCCGGGCGGTCGTCTGGCCGCGATCGGTCTGCGTATCCTCTTGGCTGTCGGTAGAAGCGTTACTGAGCATCGGTCCCTGTCTTCGGATAGGCGTCGGAGGCAGTCTCTGCCCACTCGGAGAGGATATCCAGCATCTGCCGGATCGTCCGGTCATGCTGGCGCACATACCGCTCCAGCACTTCCAGACGCCGCAGCAAATGCGGATCCGTGCCATTCAAATAGGGCTCTGCTGCCGCCGCGGCCAGCTCCGCCCGCACCTTGGGCGGAACATTGGACCGCATGGGACCGACACCCGACAGGGGATCCACCTGCAGAACATGCTTGGGACCCGTGGTCGGCGTGTGATCCTTCTTGAGGTCGTCGATGACCTCGCGCACCACCTTCTCGTCGATCTCGTGCAGCTCTTCGAGCGAGCCGAACAGCAGCACGCGAGAACACAGGTTGTTGAGGCGGCGCGGCACGCCGCCCGAATACTCGTACATCAGGGAGAAGGCCTCGGGCGTGAACACCGGATCGTTCTGCCAGCCGCACAGCTTGAGGCGGTGGTAAACGTAGCCCGGCAGTTCTTCTTCCTGCATCGGCTCCAGATGGTGCGTGGCGATCACGCGCTGACGCAGTTGCTCAAGCTCGGGAGAAAGGGCGAGCTTGTCGCGGAATTCCGGCTGGCCGAGCAGGAAGATCTGCAGCAAGGCCCGGTTGCCCTCCTGGAAGTTGGAGAGCATGCGCAACTCTTCCAGCGCCGAGATCGGCAGGTTCTGCACCTCGTCCACGATGAGCAGCACCCGCCGCCCTTCCCGGTTCTGGGTGTGCAGGAACTCCTCGATGCGGCGCAGGATGTCGGACTTCTCCAGACCATCCGTGCCGATGCCGAAGGCGTTGGCCACCATCTTCAACGTGTTCTCGGCATCCAGCTGGGTGCTGACGATCTTGGCCAGCAGGAAGCGGGTCTTGTCGAGCGCATCGAACAGGTGGCCGACCAGCGTCGTCTTGCCCGCGCCGATATCGCCCGTGATGATGATGAACCCCTCACCCTGGTTGATGCCATAGGTGAGGTAAGCCATCGCCTTCTTGTGGGTCCGCGTATCGAAATAGAAGCGCGGGTCTGGCGTGAGCTGGAACGGGCGGCCGTTCAGCTTGTAAAACTCCATGTACATCCGCGCTTCCTCCCGCGTTCAACGCATTCGCTAGAAGCTGGCCCGCACCGAAAGGGTCAGAGTGTTGTCTTGCTGGCTGGAGCCGAAGCCGTCCACGGACCTGTGCAGCGTGTAGAAATCCGCCGCGGCCCGGATACGGTCGGACAGTCGCCAATGATAGCCGATCGAACCGCCATATACACTGTCCTGACGCTCGCGTGACAGTGCGTACTTCAGGTTGCTGTAGTACACGTTGCCACTCAACGAACGGCCGCCGCCCAGATCCCTGCTCATGCCCACCGTCAGGCCCCAGGTCACGTCGCTGCGACCCGACAGGGCACCGCTCGGCGGTGCGTCCGACCCGGCAGACTGGCCTGCATTCAGATAGTTCCGCCGGTCATAATAGCCAGAGATCGTCGCGGTCGTCCGGCCGGCACTATAGGACAACTGCGCCTGACCCAGACGTGAACGGAAAGTGGCGTTGGTGATCGTGCCCGGCAGCGGCAACAGGCCGAACTCGGTCGGGATCGTGATGATGCCCGGCCCGAGGCGGTAGTTGTTGTCCACCATGAAGGCGAAGGGCTGGCCACCCAGCTCGCCCGAGAACAACCGCCCAAACGTGTTGAGCGACTCCGAGTAGCGGGCGGTCAGCATCACGCCCTCGCGGATCTGGTACCGGAGTTCGCCGTTGATGACCGTGCCGCCGTACTGACGGCCGCCCCGGAGCGTCAGTTCCGTGCGACGCGAGGGCGTCAGGCGAACGCCGACGTCCCAGATTTCACCCTGGCGGTCGATGACCGCGCGGCGCGGCTCGTTGGGGTCGACCTGAAGCCGTCCCTCGCTGTCCAAAACGGGCAAGCCCGTTTCCGGATCGACCAGGATATTGTCCTGCTCGTCATAGATGTCTTCGTAGCCGATGCTGCCGAGCAGGGCGACCTTGCGATTGAGCGAATAACTGACATCGAACACGCCCGAGTAGATCCGCAGATCCTCGTTCAGGTCTTCCCGGTCATCCGTGCTGTAGGTGCCGCTCAGTGTCCAGATGAGGCGTGAGCCGGTGCTGTTGCGGTTCGACAGCGATACCCGTGCATCATGCATGGTCGCGTCCGAAGCGGGCGCCAGCGAATAGTTGAAGCCCGGAGGCGCTTCCTCGCCGATCTGGAGGCCGCGGCCCGCGTTATCCACGTCACTGTAGGAGAAGCGGTAGAAGGCATCGAAGATGGCGAAATTGCCCAGCTCCCGCGAGACGGTCGGCTGGACGTAGTAGGACCCCACCGTCGCCTGGTTCGGGTTGTTCTGATCCGGCCCGGTTGACAGCGGACCGCGCCAGTCCCGGAAGGTCTGGGTGACGACGGCGCCGGCCTGCAGGCTCAGGAACCGACGGATCAGCTCGGCCGTGCCGTTGGCATTCAGACGGTGCTGGCCCTTGTCGATCAGAGTGTCATCCCAGCTGAAACGACGGGTGAACTCGTAGTCGATCTGGGCCTTCACCCGGCGGGTGTCCGCCAGCACGCTCACGCCGGGCGCAACCGCCGTGATCATGTTGAAGCTGTCGTACTCGGTGTCGGAAATGCTGTGACGCAGCTCCGCCCGCGGCGTGATCTCGACACGGGCGTCCGCCGTCCGCGGCAGAGCAGCAGCCGATACCGACGCCAGCAGCGCCCCGATCAGCCCGATACGCCCCGCGCTCGCCAGACCGCCCTCTTTTTTCAGACCACGAACCGTCAGGACTTCGTTGGTCTTTTGCACGCAAAGCACCAGCCCAGTTCCCCCCATTGCAGCAACCATCCTGCCCCCCAGAGCTGTACGGTCAGGAGCCGTACGTGTAACCATACCCGTACCCGTAGTAGGCGCCGAACCGGCGGCCAGAGGCACTGAAGCGGGTCTTGTTCAACAACAGGTGCGTGTGTTCGCACGCCGAAACCAGCGCCAGACCATCGCGCAGCTGCTGCTCGCGGGTCCGCTCCGCCTCGACCACGAACATGGTCTGGCCCACATGCAGGGCCAGCACGCCCGCAGCGGACGACGCCAACGCCGGCGGCGAGTCGAAGATGATGATGCGATCACGGTAACGCTGGGCGATTTCCTCGATCATCGCGCCCATGCGCTCGGACGCCAGCAACTCGGTCGTCAGGTGATGCTGACGTCCCGCCGGCAGCACCGACAAATTCTCGATGTTGGTCCGGATCAGGCAGTCCGCCAGATCGAGGCTGGGATCCGCAATCACGTCGATCAGGCCCTTGCCGCCCTCGAGGCCGAGGGTGGAGAGCACTTCCGGCTTGGCGAAGTCCGCGTCCACCAGCAGCACGGTCACGTCCCGCTCCGAAGCGATGGAGAGCGCGAGATTGATGGCGCAGAACGTCTTGCCCTCGTTCGGCTGCGAGGAGCAGACCAGAATAAGGTTGCCGTTCTTGATCGCCGCCTCGCCCTTGGCGAAGGCGTTCAGCAGAAGCTGGCGCTTTACGAGACGGAACTCCTCGGCCGTCAGCGTGGACGGCGAGTCCGGCACCACGAACCCGGCGGCGCGCAGCGACTGGAGATCGATCTCGCCCCGGCGGCTCTGGCGACCAGAGGGGCGGCGCGTGGCAGGCCGCACACCGGCCGGGCCTGCCGCAACCTCCAGCGGTGCAACAGATACCGGAGCGGGGGCAGCGGCTGCCGCCGCAGCGGCCGCGGCCATGTCGACCACCGGCGCGGGGCCGGGAACGGGCTCCAGCGGAATGGCCTGGCTCGCCCCGCCCTTTGCGGTTTGCGCCTTTTCCAGACGCCGTGCCGCGCGCTCGAGAAGGGAGACGCCTTCGTCGCGGCGGCTCGTCTTGGGGGTTTCGTCACTCATCCCGTCTTGCCTTTCACATCCGCATTACGATGGCGCGCCCTAGATGACCGGGGCTTGCCTGCTGAACTCCAGGATCAGCAGCGCTACAAAGACGCCGGCCAGGCCGATGCAGCAGAAGGCGAACACACCGAGCCGGAGCCGGTCCTGCGCGCGCTGCTGGTCCGAGCTGATGGCACTGATGGCGCCGAGGACCGATACGTTGGCGAAGGCATTGCGCAGGCTGCCAACCGTGACGAACACGGTGTGGACCTGGCTCAGCAGGAACGCGAGGCCGATGCCGACACCCAGACCCGCAGCCAGCACACCTGCCAGCAGCAGCGGACGGTTGGGCGCCACCGGCTTGGACGGCACCTGTGGCGGATCGACGATGCGGAACTGCACCTTGTCCGTCTTGCTCTCAAGGTCGGAGGCGACACGCGTCTCTTCGCGGGAGCGCAGCAGTTCCTCGTACTTGGCCTTGATCACGCTGTAGTCACGGTTGAGCTTGGCGCGCTCGGCCTCGATGCCCGGCAGCGTCTCGGCGCGGCTCTGCAGCTCGTTCAGCTCCTGCTGATACTGCGAGCGCTGCGCCTGAAGCGTGGCGATCTCGGCGTCGCGGTCGAACAGGCGGCTGCGCAGATCGACGTACACCGGATTGGAAGCGCCGGCATCGCCGCCGCCGCTGGCCGGGCCGGCACCCTTGGTCTCTTCCTGATGCTGCTTGCGCAGACGACCGATGGTTTCGCGGGCCGAGACGATGTCCGGGTGCTTTTCCGTGTAACCGCGAGCAAGCGAATCGGTGATCTGACGTTCCAGCACCTCGATACGGCCGAGGGTGGTGGACGGATCGAAGCGCGGCGCGCCGCCCGAGCTGGCGATGCCGCCGCTCGGCAGGGTCGCCGGAATGCTGGCCAGCTGCGACGCCAGGGCGCGGCGGGCGCTTTGAGCCTGCTGGATCTTGAAATCCATGTCGCGCAGGTTGCGCTGGGTGCTTTCCAGACGCTGGCTGTAGTTCACGTCGGTCGGCAGCACGCCCATGTACTGGCGCTGGAATTCGGCCCGGCGCATTTCGGCTTCTTCGAGCTGCTTCTCGTATTCCTGAAGCTGGCGATCGATGAACTGCGCCGTCTCGTTGTAGCTCTCGCGGCTGCCTTCCATGTTCCCCTCAACGAAAATGTTGATGAGGTTGGTGACCACCCGTTTGGCAACGGCGGCGTTCTGGGCGTCCGTCAGGTCAGGGTTGCCGGATTTGTAGCTGAGGGTGAACAGGTCGCCGCCCTGCTCCTTGACCGAGATGTTCTTCATCATGTCGGCGATCAGGCGCTCCATGCCGGCCTCGTCCTCAACCGTCAGGTCGAGGTCGGAGCGGCGGATCACCTTTTCCAGGTTCGGACGGCTGACCAGCGTGCGGCGCACGATGTCCACCTGCCGGTAGATGTTGGCGTTCACCGTGCCGACCAGCCGGGGCAGAACGGTGTTCGTATCGACGAAGACGCGCGCGGTGGCTTCGTACTGGTTCGGGATGGCCGCAACGATGCCCCAGCCGACCAGACACACCAGCCACATGGCCGCAAGGCCATACCAACGTTTGCGCCAGACCATGTAAAGCATCGTCACGATCTGGTCGTAGATCGACGTCATCGCCTACTCCTCAGCTTTCCGCAGGCGTCTCTGCGCCCACTGCTGGCATGCACTCGCTAGATCCGAGCCGTGCGGTTCAAACCCGTTCCGGAAAAACTCGCCGTCCGCGACAAGACTATGCACTGACTGTGAATGTCCCGTTTACGCCCCGTACAAGGCGTCTACGTATGGACAGGTCGGCATCCGGTTACAGGCGGATCCCCCCGCCGCTCCGCTTGCCTGCACCAACTCGCCCGCCTGCTCCGACCGGGATCGCTCCCGGTGAAGCATGGCGGTCGCAGGCAAGAGCCTCTTGTCCGGCATCAGTCCGGATCAGAAGAAGCTCTCCGGAATGATGATCACGTCGCCCGGCTCGATCCGGACGTTCGACGCCGTGTCGCCGTCCTTGATCAGGCTTTCGAGCTTCACCCGGAACTCCTGCTGCTGGCCGGTCGCCTTGTCAAAGCGGACCAGACGCGCGCGATTGCCGGATGCGTAGTCGGTCAGGCCGCCGACTGCAATCATCACATCAAGCAGGGTCATGTTGGCGCGGTACGGAATGGCCTGCGGATTGGCCGCTTCGCCAACCACGCGTACCTGCTGCGCGAACGGACCCTGGAAGCCGGTCACGATGATCGAGACCAGCGGGTTCTGGATATAAGACTTCAGCTGCTCCTCGATGTCCTTGGCCAGCTGGGTCGGCGTCTTGCCGGTGGCGGGCAGGTCATTGATGAGCGGCACGGTGATGCGGCCGTCCGGCCGCACGGTCACGCCGGTGGACAGCTCGGGATTGCGCCACACGAAAATGCTGAGCGAATCCATCGGGCCGATGATGTAGTCCGGCCCCGGCCCCTCCGCCGGCGAGACGAACTGAGCAGACGGCAGCTCGCCCTTCGGGCCGGAGCTGCAGCCGGCCAATGCCAGCGCCATGCACGATACGAGACCGGCAACCTTCAAAGTCCCAGCAATTTTAAAAGTCGATGACGTCACTGTTGTTACCCCCTTGCAAACAGCAACCGCTCCAGCAGCGGCCAGCCACTTTGCCGGCGCAGACCTCACGCTATTCCGTAGAAGGAATTCACGAGGCTGCAAACTATGAACTCAGCGAACCCTGCGCAATGAGATTCGCCTAACTCAAATTGGTTAAAATTGTAGATGCCCGCCATGGGAAATAATTAGAACCTCTAGCATGGCTCCAGAAGACCAGGTTGATCCTGCGCCACCCTCAAACCAGCCGTTCGGCGGGTTCAGGATGACCAAGAAACCGCGTCGGACTTGCGGTTAAGCCATAAGCGCCCGCCAGAAAAACGCAAATGACATCACTGGGTTCCACAACGGGAACCTGAATTTTCTCTGCCAGGCGATCGAGCGGTGTGCAAAGGCATCCCACAACCGAGGCAGATTCCTCGGGTGGAGAATCATAGCGCGTAGCAACTACCACCGGGTAATTCCTCCGTATGACCTGTCCGAAGTTGCCGCTGGCCGCCAGCTGGTGATGCAGCCCGCCGTCCGTGATGAGGAACACTTCGCCATGGGACACCTTCCGGTCGATCACTTCCGTCAGATAAACACCGGCCTCGCCAACGATATAGCGGCCGAGCTCGATGGTGATTTCCGACCCGCTGATTTCCACTTCCAGCCGGTCGAGCCGTGCAGAAAGAGCGGTGCCCACCGCATTTAAATCGAGAGGCTTATCCGCCGGGGCATAAGGGATGCCGAACCCGCCGCCGATGTTGACGAAGCGCGGCGGCCGGGGCGCATGACGGGTCAGCTCCGCCGCCAGGGCCAGCGCCTTGTCCTGCGCGTCGATCAGCGCCTCGGCGGAGAGGTTCTGCGAGCCTGTGAAAATGTGGAAGCCTTCGAACTCAAGACCAAGTTCACCCAGCTCCGCCAGCATGACGGGCACGCGCTCCGCATCGACGCCGAAGGGCTTGGCTCCGCCGCCCATGCGCATGCCGGAGCCCTTCAGTTCGAACTCCGGGTTCACCCGCACGGCCACAAGGGCGGGCTGCTTCATCTCGCGGGCCAGGCGGGCGGCGCGGCGCATCTCTCCCTCGGATTCCAGATTGATGACCACGCCCGCCGCAATGGCACGGGCCAGTTCCCCATCGCGCTTGCCCGGCCCGGCAAAGCTGATGTGCCGGGGCTCCATGCCGCTGGCCAGCGCCACCTCGAGCTCGCCGCCGGAGGCGATGTCCAGCCCGTCCACCAGCGGAGCGATGAAGTTCACCACATCCGGCATGGGATTGGCCTTGATGGCGTAATGCAGATGCACCCGCTCTGGCAGGACCGCCCGCAGTTCAGCGATGCGCGCAGCGATGAGCGCGCTGTCATAAAGAAACAGCGGCGTGCGCCCGGCTTCGTGTATCCAATGCGTGACAGGGCGGCCGCCCACCGTCATCACACCGCTTGCCGTGACGCCGAAGCCCTGAGGCCAGTAACGCTGTTCTCCATGGGCAGGCGCGGTCATGCAGGTGTTTCCTCCACAGGATTGGTCATCATCTCGGTCAGGGCAGCGCTCAGGGCAGCACGATCCAGCTTGCCGTTGGCGTTGCGCGGCAGGCTGTCCCGCCAGAGAATTCGCCCCGGCACCATATAGGCGGGCATCTCGCGGCGGCAGTACTCCAGCACCGCCTGCGTCGGCTCCGGCTCATCGCCTGCGGGGGCCGCGATCACGGCAATGGCCTGCCCCAGGGTTTCATCCGGCACGCCGACCGCCACCGCCTCGGCAACGAGGCCACTGGCATAGAGCGCCTCTTCGATCTCGGTGGGGCTGACGCGGTAGCCGGAGGTCTTGATCATCTCGTCATTGCGGCCGACGAAGGTGAGAAAGCCTTCCTCGTCCCGCACCACCATGTCGCCGGACCACACCGCCATCTCGCCCGGTTGCGCCGTCTTCGCGCAGGCCGGCGCGGGCTTAAACCGCTGGGCAGTGCGCTCCGGATCGCCCCAGTAGCCCAGCGCCACGAAGGGGCCGACATGCACCAGCTCGCCCGGCTCACCGGGAGCGGTTTCCTGTCCGTCCGGCCGTACCGCCAGCACTTCGGCAAAAGGCACGGCCTTGCCGATGGAGTCGGGCCGCCGGTCGACCTCCAAGGGGTCCAGGTGGGTGGAGCGAAAGGCCTCGGTCAGGCCGTACATCAGGTACGGCGTGGCGTTCGGCAGCAGGGCGCGCAGCTTCTCCAGCAGGGTGCGCGGCATCCGTCCGCCGGAGTTGGTGAAGAAGCGCAAGGAGAGACGCGCCTCTTCCGGCCACTTGGCGGCGGCCAGCTGCATCCACAGCGGCGGCACGCCCGCAAGGCCGGTGATGCGGTGCTTCGCCACCTCCTTGGCCACATCCCCGGCGAACAGATAGTCCAGCAGCACCACGCTCGCGCCCGCCCGCAGCGAGGAGGTGATCTGGTTCAGGCCATAGTCGAAGCTGAGCGGCAGCACCGCCAGCACCCGGTCTTCCTCGGTAAGGTTCAGATACTGCGCAACGCTTGCAGCACCCGTCACGAGGCTGCGATGGGGCAGCACCACGCCCTTGGGACTGCCGGTGGAGCCGGACGTATAGAGAATGGCCGCAACGTCTTCCGCCGTGCGCGGGCGCGGCGTTACCACGGTACCCACATCTGCAGAGTTGATGAGAGCCGCCCAGCCGACAAGGCGCTCGTCCGCAGCATCAGCCGGACCTGCGCCGGTCAGCACCACGCGGCGCACCGTCTCCGGCACTGCGTCTGCTTCCGTCAGCGCACGCCAGCGCTCGGGCGAGGTGACGAGGATATCAACGGTGCAGTTGGAGAGAATGTAGCGGACCTGCCTGCCCTTCAGCACAGGATTGACCGGCACGAACACGCCGCCCGCGCGGCTTGCACCGAACATGGCGGCGACCGCCTCCACATCCTTGCCGAGATAGATGGCAACCCGCGCGCCCGTCTCCAGTCCGAGCGACAGGAACCCGCGGGCGGCCTTGCTCGCCAGCGCGTCGAAGGCGGCATAGCTCAGCGCCTGCCGCCGATCAGCAAGCGCGGGGCGCTCCGCCCAGCGGGCCGCCCCCTGCGACAGCAGGCCATCCACGGTTTCAGAAAGCGGGTTTCCAGACAGCAAGGTCATACGGCCCTCAGCGGCGACGTCAGTCGGATGACCGGCGTGTTGCCGCCGACCCGGTGCCACCGCGGACGCGGTAGGAGCGATGATCCGGTCAATTGCCACTTCCCCATGCTGAATGCCCATGCCGTACCCAATCGCCAGCCCTGTAGCCGGGCATGGGCCGAAAGCGAAGCGGCGTTATAGTCGGTTATCCTGCTGAACGACCAGCCTAATCCCCGTGCGTCCAGCCATTCCCCGGCGCCAGCCCAGAGGGCGGCAAAGGCCCGGGTGGCGCGATGCTCCGGCGGCACATACAGCCCCAGATCCCACGCACCCTGCCCTTGCGTGTCATAGAGTAGGTCGATCTCGTCTTCCCGGAAGGGCCGCTCTGTCAGCCAGAAAGCCCCCACCAGATCACCCTTGCGGTTGAAGGCCGCCAGGGCCGAGCAGCCCATCCCCAGCCGGTACTCCACCACATCGGGCGGTGTGCCGAGGTCGAGTTGACGGCATTCCGCCTCGCTCAGTGTGCGCACCGTGTAGCCGCGCGGCATGGCAGGCAAGGCGGCACGCGGAACGGCCGTGAAGATGTAGCGGTGAAAAGCGAGGCCCGGAATGAAGCCGCAGACTCGGGTGGTGCGCCACGACAGGGTGGCGCAACGCTCCAGCTGACCGCTCAGCCGCACGCTTTCGGTTGACGGTTTTTGAGCGGCAGGCGGTGCAAGGCGCGTCACGATACCTCCATCTCCGGCGAAACGCCCCTATTGAAGGATTTTTGCTGCGCTAAGGATGTTGTGCGTTCAAGCATCGTGCGAGTATAACCGCGCGGTTTCGTGGCGAAAGAATCCGAGGGCGATGATGCCTATGTCTCAGCTTATCGCAAAGTCCGATGCTGCCGTCGAGGCGCGCCTGCGCGAATTGCTCGCCAGCGTGCTGGGCCTTGGCGCGCGCGCCGAGGACCTGACGCCGGAGACCCCGCTGCTCGGCGCCCTGCCGGAGCTGGACTCCATGGCCATCGCAACGCTTCTGACGGCGCTGGAAGAGCGGTTCGACATCATGATCGACGATGAAGACGTGAGCGCGGACATCTTCGAGACGTTCGGCAGCCTCTCGGCCTTCCTCACCGAGAAGGTGGCGGCTTGAGCCGCCCCGGGTGGCCCGAGTACCAGCGTATCCCCGGCCCGGCAGGAGACATTCCTGCCATCTGGCGCGATTCCGCACCGAATGTTCCGGCGCAGCCCTTTGCTGTGCTGTTCGTGCCTCCCTTTGCCGAGGAAATGAACCGCACCCGGCGGCTCATGGCCCTTGCGGGCCAGCAGCTGGCGGCGCGCGGCATCGCCTCCCTGCTGCCTGACCTTCCCGGCACGGGCGACAGCCCCCTGCCGTTCCGCGAGGCGACATGGACCGGCTGGCTTGATGCCGTGCGCGCCTGCGCCGGATATCTGGCGGAACGGGGCCTCAGCGTTCGGCTGGTCGGCATCCGTCTCGGCGGCCTGCTGGCGGCCGATGCTTTGGCTCAAGGGCTGCCGGCCGAGTCCCTGCTTCTGCTCGATCCGGTGGAAGATGGGCGCATGCACATGCGCCACTGGCTGCGCATCAGGTCTGCCGCTTCGCTGGAAATCGGCCCGCGCATCACCCTCAGCTACCTCCAGACGCAACTCGACAGCGGCCAAACCGTAGAAGTTGCCGGATATGAGATGGGTCCGCAGCTGGTGAACCACATCAATACCCTCAAGCTTGCTCCCTTGCTGGAGTCGGCCGCGAACGTACCGGTGCAGCGGCTGGAGTTGACCGCCCCCGGCGCGGAAACCTTGCCTGTCGTCGACGGGCGGCGCACCCTTGCGGCCGAGGCCCCGTGGAACTCCTACGAGCCCGCCGAGCCCGTGGAGCTGGCCGCTGCGCTGATCGACATGGTGGAGACCCGGCCATGAGCCAGACCGCCCTGAGCCAGACCGCCACGATGCCGAACAACAAGCCTCTGATCTTCCCGTGCGAGGGCGACGCGCTGGTGGGCGTGCTGCACCCTTCTTCAGGGATTGTTGCTGCCAGAACCGGGGTCCTCATCGTCAGCGGCGGCGTACAGGTGCGCTCCGGTCCGCACCGCAGCCATGTGGAGCTCGCGCAAGCGCTGGCCGCCGACGGCCTGCCGACCCTGCGCTTCGACCGGCGGGGCGTTGGCGACAGCAGCGGCACGGATGTCGGCTTCGAGATGTCAGGCCCGGACATTCAGGCTGCAATCGACGCGCTCGTTGAGGAGACCGGCGTTGAGGGCTGCATCGGCTATGGTCTGTGCGACGGAGCTTCTGCGCTGGCGCTGCTGGCCCCGCACGAGCCGCGCCTGACCGGTCTGATCCTGATGAATCCGTGGACCATCGACCAGGAAGATCAGGAAAACAGCCTCGTCATGCACCATTACCGCCGGCGGATGCGCGATCCGCGGCAGCTCGGGCGGCTCCTGCGCGGGGAAATCGAACTGGGCCGGGCGATCCGGTCTCTAGGCCGCGTTGCGCTCGATCGCCTGCGCGCCCGGCCGCGTCCGGCAATCCTGCCGCTTTCCCATCGCATGGCCGCCAGCCTCAGCGGCTTCACCGGGCCGATCCATTTCATTCTCTCGACCCATGACCGCACGGCCGCCACGTTTCAGGCGGCGACGCACTGGCCGGCCTGGAAAGCCATTCTCGAGCGGCCGAACGTGACGATTCAGGAGATCGGCGGGGCGGATCACACCTGCAGCCCCCAAACCGCCAAGGCCGCCTTCCTTGCGGAATGCCGGAGTGCTGCGCGCCGCATGGCGGCCCTGGAGCGCGAGCTTGCCTGAAGTCAAGCACGAGCCGGCCTGAGGCGAAGCGGGCAATCCGTGGGGCCAAGGGCTCGACGTCGAGCGATGGGCGACTATTTCTCAGGAGTATTCTCGGGCGCATCCGGTTTGTCTTCCCGGATGGCCCAGACGAAAAGGGCATACATGGCAATGCAAGTGAGCGCGATGGCAATGGTGGTCATGCTTTCCTTCCCCTCCCGCTCTGCCCCGGCGGGGCTAAGCCATTGGATCGCAAATACGCTGTTGCAGCCAAGATAATGTTAGAATACCTGCGGAACAAGGGGCATGCAAACTCTGGCATGCTGGAAGTGATCGAGACAAACGGGCGCGGACCCGGCCGGGCCGGTGCGCCGGGATGGCTCCACGGGGAGAGAGCCGTTGGGTAGTCTATTCGTCGCCATCCTGGTGATGGCCACCGTTCCGCTGATCTTCAAACGCGCCTTTGTCGGTGTTCTGGCATGGTCGTGGCTGTCGTTCATGTACCCGCACCGGCTGGTGTACGGCTTTGCCACGCGCTTCCCGTTTCTGGACGTGGTGGCGGGCGCAACCATCCTCTCGGCCCTGTTCAGCCGGGACAAGAAGCGCTTCCCGGCTCACCCGGTGCTGGCGCCCTTCATCATGTATGCGCTGTGGGTGTGCCTGACGACGGTGTTCGCACAGAACCATGAGCTGGCAACGGAGAAGTTCAGCACCGTCATGAAGGCCATGCTCCTTGGCCTCATGGTGCCCATTCTCATCACCACCCGTCACCGCATGATGATGCTGATCCTGGCCATCGGCGGCTCCTTCGGCTTCTACGCCATGAAGGGCGGCGCGTTCACGCTGGCCACCGGCGGCCAGTTCAACGTCATGGGGCCGATCGGCACCTTCATTCAGGACCGCAATGACCTCGCGCTGGCGCTGGTCATGTCCATTCCTATCTTCCGCTTCATTCACCTCCACGCGCCGCACAAGCTGCTCCGGCTCGGCGGGTTGGGCGGCATGCTGGGCGCCTCCGTATCGGTCATCGGCTCGCAGTCACGCGGCGGCTTCATCGCCATCGCCATCGTCGGCCTGTGGCTCATCCTTACCTCCCGGCACCGGGCCGGGCTGCTGGCTGCCGCGATCGTCATGTCGGCCTTTACCGTCAGCTTCATGCCCGACACTTGGTGGGACCGCATGAACACGGTGCAGACCTACGAGGAAGACAACTCCGCCATGGGTCGCCTGCAGATGTGGCGCTACGGCATCGAGCTGGCGGACAACTATCCGCTCGGCATCGGCTTTCGCGCCTACCGGATGCGGGACGTGTCGGCAGGCCTGCTGCCGGAGAACATCACGCTGCGCGCCTCTCACTCCATCTACTTCGAGGTGCTGGGCGAGCACGGTTATGTGGGGCTGTTCCTCTTCCTGTTCCTGTATGCCGCGGCCTTCTTCAGCTTCGGGCACACGCGAAAACTGGCGCGACAAAACGGGCTCGACTGGGCGGGCGACCTATCGAGCATGATGCAGGCCAGTATCGTCGCCTATGCAACGGGCGGTGCCTTCCTTGAGGTGGCCAGCTTCGACCTGTCGTTCCAGATCGTCGGCATCGCCATGGCGCTGAGCATGATCGTGCAGGAAATCCTGAAGGAGCAGGCAGCCGCCTCTGCGCCACCTCCCAAAGCCTTTGGCCTGAACCGGCCGCGGCCTGCCGGGGTGCCGGTCGGCCAGCCGGTCCTGCCGAACCGGGGGCCGGCGGAGTGATCCGGCCCAACCAGCCTGAGCAGTCTAACCGTTTGTCAATCAACAGGTCTCATGCTTTACGCTGCCGCAGCGCAGCCGTTTGAGTTGTCCGCTTCCCTGCCAAGAGGTTTTCATGCCTGCCATCGTTCATCTGATTGCCGCCGCCCGCCCGAACTTCATGAAGGTTGCGCCGCTCTATCACGCGCTGGCAGCCAGCGGCGACTTCACGCCGAAGGTCATCCACACCGGGCAGCACTATGACTTCAACATGTCCGACGCCTTCTTCGTCGACCTCGGCCTGCCCGAGCCCGATTACCACCTGAACGTGGGCGGCGGCAGCCACGCCGAGCAGGTGGGCAACGTCATGATCGCCTACGAGAAGGTGGCGCTCGCCGAGCGCCCCGACTGGCTCGTGGTGGTAGGCGACGTGAACTCCACCGTTGCCTGCGCCATGACCGGCGCGAAGCTGTGGATTCCGGTGGTGCATCTGGAAGCAGGCCTGCGCAGCGGTGACCGCCGCATGCCGGAGGAGATCAACCGCCTCGCCACCGACGTGCTCTCGGACGTGCTGTGGACCCCGTCGCCCGATGGCGATGAGAACCTTGCCCGCGAAGGCATTCCGGCTGACCGCATCACCCGCGTCGGCAACATCATGCTCGACAGCTACGAGCTGCTGCGCGAGCGCATCGAGGCGGAGAACGCCCCGGCCCAGCATGGCCTGACGCCGAAGAACTACGGCATCGTTACCCTGCATCGCCCCTCCAACGTGGACCGGATGGAAACGCTGGAGCCGCTGGTCGCCCAGCTGGAGAAGGTGGCAAAGCAATTGCCGCTGATCTTCCCGGTTCACCCGCGCACGCGCAACAAGCTGAACGAGTTCGGCCTGTTCGGCCGACTGGAAGCGGCGGGCGTCAAGCTGGTGGATCCGGTGAGCTACCGCCCGTTCATGAGCCTGGTCAGCAACGCCCGCCTGTGCATCACCGATTCCGGCGGCGTGCAGGAGGAGACCACCTACCTGGACATTCCGTGCCTGACGCTGCGCGAGAACACCGAGCGCCCGGTCACCGTGACGGAGGGCACCAATCGTCTGGTGAAGCCGGAAGACCTGCTGACGGCGGTGGAAACCGTGCTGGATGGCAAGTGGCCCTCCGGTCGCCGCCCGGACCTGTGGGACGGCAAGGCCGCCCAGCGCTGCCTTGAAGACTTGCGCCGCCGCTCGGCGCTGCGGCAGGCAGCCGAGTAGGACACGCGCCTGACAACGCAAAAGAGGCCCATGTGCTGACGCGCATGGGCCCCTTCGTTTTTGGTCTGGCAGGCAGGATCGCTTACAGATCGCTCCGGGCAGACCACCAGGCGCGGTAGGCACTGGCGGAATCGAGCAGGTAAGCCAGCTTGCTGTGGCCGCAGCGGGTGAACAGCAGAGCCGCCAGCTCCACCTCCGGGCGGATGAACGGCGGGCGTGACGCGCCGGAATCCTTCACGGATTTATAGCGGGCAAGCGCGCTGCGGCGCTGCTGCTCGTGGTAATCCGCACTCAGCGGCTGCCACTGGATATCGGCATCCGGCAGCGGCAGGGGCGAAGCGATGTGCCCGGCATAGGCCTGCCATGGCACGGCGCGCACAACCTGCGGGAAGCGGTCCATCCACTTGTCATAGAGCTTGTGCCCGACGCACTCATCCAGCGGGAAGCGCTGGAAGGCGGCGGCCAGCTTGGGATCGAACAGCGGCATCAGATACTCGATGCGGCACAGGTCGTTGTTCTCATATAGGCCGGTGACCTGATAGCGCTCCTGCGTCGTCAGCATGAACCATTGCACGGCGCGGCCCGGGTCACGCCCCGCAAAGCTGCTGAGAATGCCCGCGATGCGATCCTCGAAGTAGCGGTTGAAGCGCTCCCGCTCCTCCCGCTTGAGCAGGGTGGAGCGCAGGCGCATGAACTTGCGCTCGACGTGGATGCGGGCGGCCTCGTGGTACTGCCGGTTGCGCAGCGCCTCCACCAGCTTGGGCGTGGTGTTCACATACCCCAGACAGACGCTGCCGCCGTCTCCCGCCCACACGAGACCGGGTCGGGTATCGGGAACGTCCCGGAAGCCTGCGTCCTGCTTGTACACCTTCTCGGTGTAATGGCTGATGTCATGCGGCATCGGCCTTGGCACTTCCGACATGGCATGGCGGGTGCCAAGGGCCTCAGCATACTGCTCGGCCAGAACCGCATCGAGCGAGCGCGGCCAGGTCAGGGTCAGGGTCCGCACGTCCATTTCCCGGCGGCACAGCTCGGTCACGATCATGCGGGAATCAAGCCCGCCGGACAGGAGCGCCAGCGCGCCCCGGTCTCCACGGGCGCGCAGATCAACCGCTTCCTGGAACAACTGGTAAAGCTCGTCCACCGCCTCTGGCGTGACCGGCTTGTCGTCCGGCACCTGATCCCACGCCCAGTCAATGACCGTGTGCGTGCCGGAGGAATCGGCCACCACGCGCTCGCCGCCGCGCAGCATGAAGATGCCGGCGTAGGGCGTGCGATTCTCGAAGCAGTAGTGGATGGTCACCCATTCATGCAGCGCACCGTTGTCCACGCGCTTGGGCACGAACGGCAGGGCATCGAAGATGCGCAGCGCCGTGGCAAAGACGAGACATCCGCCAACCTGCGCCCAGTAGAGCGTGCGCACGCCAAGCCGGTCGTTGGAGAGACACAGGCGGTGCGCGTTCAGATCATAGAGCGCGGCGGCATAGGTGCCGCGCGCTTCTAGGAACGGCGCGGCGTCGCCCTTGATGTGCGCTTTCAGCAGCGTTTCCAGATCCTGCTGGCGCGGCGCGGCGGGCGGTCCGGAAACCAGCGGCTCGCCAGCGGCAACAGCGGCATTGCCCTCATCCAGAAAGGCCGGTTCGCCAAAAGCGCCGATATCGATCTTGGCCAGCAGCAAGCCGGGCCTGTCGATCACCTGAGGCATGTCTTCCGGATGCCGCGACAGGGCTGAGATAAGTGCCCCGCGCCAGCTCTCGTCGATGGGCTGGCGGTCGTGACGGAACACACCGGCGAAGATCGTCATGAAGTGTTCACCCCGTTAACGGCTGAAGTGAGCGTTACGGTGTCAAAGAACGCTTTCGGAAAGGAAACGATCCAACAAATCGAACTGACCGCCCCGGGTAAAGCGGTTCTTGTGGGGGCTACGCACGTCCGGCAACCGCGGGTTGGTTTCCTTCGCGGCAATCCACGTCCGCAACTGCTCCGCCAGCACGTCCGGGTCGTTCGAGACGACGCCGAAGCCGCCCTCGCGCACGATATCGGCCGCCTCGCCGGTTTCCGAACCGATGGAGAGAATCGGCCGCTCGGCCCCGATGTACTCGAACAGCTTGCCGGGAATGATGCCATCGTCCGCCGGGTTGTTCCAGCGGCACATCAGGAGCACGTCGGTGCGGCGCTCAAGCTCCAGAACCTGCTGTCGGGCGATGGGCGGGGAGATGGTGACCTGCGCCTCCACCCCATGCTGGCGGGCGAGGCTTTGCAGGGAATCCGCTTGCTCGCCATAGAACAGCAGGCTCACCTTGTCCCTCAAGGCCCCGAGCTTCGCCGTGGCGGCGAACAGGGCCGAGGGATCGCGCTTGCCGATGTAGATCGACCCGGCGTGCATGATGGTCAGCTTGTGCGGATCAAGCGCGGGCACGTCCTCGAGGCCGACAAAGTCAGCCGGATCGAAGCCGTTCATCGAGAGCGTGGTGGGCTTGCCGTAGGTATCGATGAGCGTCTGACGGGTGGTGACGGTCAGCGCCACCAGCGCCTTTGCCTGGCCGAGCGTCTGCCGCTCCAGCCGACGCTCGATGACGGCGCGCATCCAGCTTTCCAGCCCGTAGGGGTTGCCCGCCCACTCGTCGCGCAGCTCCGCCACCCACGGTGCATCCAAAGCCTTGCCCAGCCGTGCCGCGATCATGTGCCCCGAATGGGGCGGGCCGCTGGAATAGATCAGATCCGGTCGCCAGCTGCGCGTCCATTCCAGCCCGGCGCGTGTGGCCGTCTCCACCCAGAACAGGTGCTTGTCGGGAATGAACATCAGATCCCAGTACAGGTCCGCCAGCTTCTGCCGAAACGGCAGGCGGCTGAGGCGCGGCCCGTCCTGCGCCTTGCCGCCAGCCGGCTTGCCGGCATCTCCCGCCACGCCCGCAGCCGGGGCCTTTGCCGGAGCGGGCTCTTGCACGGGCGGCACGCGGCCGAACAGGTGGTAGGCCGCCACGTCCCGCAGCGCCTTCACTTCGGGGAAAGGCACGAAGCGCACCGCATCTTCGGGCAGGCTGTGGCTCAGCACCTGCGGCTTGCCCGGATTGTGAGCGGCCAGCACGCGCACCTCATAGCCCTTCTCCATCCAGTACCGGGCGAGAGTCGGCGCGCGGGTGGAAGCCGTCGGGGCAAAGGGCGGGAAAAAGCCGGTGACAAGCAGAATACGGCGTCGGCCCGCTTCCGGCGCAAGTGCCGGGGGCGTAAAGGTGGTTTCAAGGAGTGTGTCGTTTTCCACCTGAGTGCCGCACCTGTTAAATTAATCCGGCGATCGGCTTCCTTATCAACCCGCCCTTGGGATGATCAAGACCGCAGCCAAGCTAAACCTGTAAAAAGCCAAGAAGTTCATGAAAAATGCTGCATGCCGACCTGAACGCACAAGTAGGATGAGCTATCTTTCTGTGCGATGAACCATAGGCTACAACGGGCCGAACGCCCCTGTCAGAGGTTGCTGCTCCCTATTATGCGCATTTTGCACGTCTTCGATCACTCGCTTCCCCTGCACAGCGGCTACACGTTCCGCAGCCGCTCCATCCTGCGTGAGCAGAACCGCCGCGGCTGGCAGACGTTTCATCTGACCACACCCCGTCATGTAAGGCCAGGACCCGATCCGGAAACCGCTGACGGCCTGATCTTTCACCGCACCCCGCCGATCAGCCCGGCGCTGAGCAAGCTGCCGGTGCTGCGCGAGATTGCGGAAGTGAACGCCACCACGCGCAGGCTGGCCGCGCTGGTGGAGCAGGTGAAGCCCGACATTCTCCATGCCCACTCCCCGGTGCTGAACGCCATTCCGGTGCAGCGCGTGGCCAGGAAATTCGGCCTGCCCTGGGTTTACGAGATTCGCGCCTTCTGGGAAGACGCAGCCGCCTCCCACGGCACGACGCAGGAAGGCAGCGCCCGCTACAAGGCAACCCGCTGGCTGGAAACCCGCGCAGCGCAGCAGGCGGACGCCGTTGGCGCGATCTGCCACGGCCTGCTGGGCGACCTGCGGGAGCGGGGCATCGACCCGGCCAAGCTGTTCCACGTTCCCAATGCGGTGGATGCGGAGCAGTTCACGCCGGGCCGTCCGCGCGACGAGGCCCTGGCCGCGCAGCTGGGCCTTCAGGGAGCGAGCATCATCGGTTTCATCGGCTCCTTCTACGACTACGAGGGGCTGGATGTGCTGCTGGCAGCCATGCCAGAAATGATCCGAGCGCGTTCCAACCTGCACCTGCTGCTGGTGGGCGGCGGCCCGATGGATGAAGCCCTGCGGGCGCAGGCGAAGGCGCTGGGCCTTGAGGGACATGTGCATTTCACCGGCCGGGTGCCGCATGCGGAGGTGGACCGCTACTACAGCCTCATCGACGTGCTGGTTTATCCGCGCAAGCGCATGCGCCTGACCGAACTGGTGACGCCGCTCAAGCCGCTGGAGGCCATGGCGGAGGGCAAGCTCGTCGCGGCTTCCGACGTCGGCGGGCACCATGAGCTGATCACCGACGGCCAGACCGGAACGCTGTTCCGCGCCGATGATCCGCAGGCGCTGGCCACCAGCGTGCTGGACCTGCTGGCGCACCCGGAACTTTGGGAGGAGCGCAGGCAGGTGGCACGGCGTTATGTCGCGCAAGAAAAGACCTGGTCGCGCACGGTGGAGAACTATGTGCCGGTGTATGAGCGGCTGGCGGCCAGACAGGCTCGCAGACTGGCCGCCTGAGCAGCAACGGAACGCAAGGCGGCCAGAGCCGCAGCGGCAAGAAGCAGGAAACAGGAACGGGGGCTGAGCCATGATCAACAAGACCAACTTCTGGATCGGTTTGGCAGCCGCCGTTCTGCTCGCCGCCGCGCTGCTCGGGGCCAGGGAGCATGTGGCCGCAGCGGCCGCCGAAGCGGGCCTGGGCACCACCTTCTTCGGGGCGCCGCTGGGCGATCCGCTGCTGATGGCCAGCATCGCCGTGGCTCTGGGCACGCTGGTGTGGATGATCATCGGCTGGGCCATGCCCCTCATCGGGCTGGAAACGCAGGTCGGCGCCGCTCTTGAAGACGGCGCGGATCCGGAAGAGTCCAGCTTCACCACCGTGAACGAAAAGCTGGGCGGCAGCCTGCTTCCCCAGTTTCCGGCGGAGCCGGGCACGCCGGTTGCGCCGACCGTGACCGGCCGGTCCCTGCTCAATCAGTTCGCCGACGCCTGGTTCTTCCGTCACCTGCCGGTGGCGGCGCTGGGCCTTGGCACGCTCATCGCGCTGATCAGCCTCATTCACGGCCAGACCGTATCCCCCGCCACCATAGACGGCGCGCTCTACGAGGCGCTGGATCTCGTCGCGCCGAGCAACACGGTGCTGGCACTCGGCTGCTTCGTCACGGCGGCAAGCGGCGCGTTCTTCTCCGCGCTGCTTTACTGGCTGACCTCCGGCGCGGTCGCCGCCCGGCTGGACCGCCTGATTGCCGCCATCCGCACCCGCCTGCTCGGCTCCAGCGCCTACCGGCTGGAGTATCGCATTGCCGAGGCCCTGGCACCGGTGGCGGACTCGCTTTCTGCTGCAGCCGAGAAGCTGGCGGACACCCAGTCACGCACCGCGCAGGCGGCCGTGGAAGATGCGTGCGCCCGCTTCCTGGAAGCGCTGGAGGGAGCAACCGGAACCCGCACCGCCGTGCTGGCAGAGAGCATGTCCGCTCTTGAGCGCAGCGCGAGCGGCCTGCTGGATGCCGTTGCCCAGACCGAGGCGCGGCTGAGCGCAGCGCACGAGGCCCACACCGCACAGGTGGCGGACGGCTACGCCTCCACCCTGCAGACCCTGCAACAGCAGCAGGCCGAGCAGGTAAACACGCTGCTGGGCGAGTTCCGTGTCATGGCGGGCGAGCTGCGCTCCATGACCGAGGCGGCGGTGAACAGCGTCACCGAACAGGTGAGCCAGACCCGCGACGCCACGCAGCAGGCCCTGAACATGCTGGTGCAGGAGGCGGGCGGCACTGCCGCCATCGGCCAGGCGGCAAACCAGATGGCTGCCGCCGCCAAGGCCAGCCGCGAGACGGTGGAGCGCTTCATCGCCCTTGCCGAGCGGATGCGCGACCTCAACCAGTCCATCGTTGCCGCACCGAGCGCACCGGTTGCCGACAGCTTTGCCGATGGCATGGCCACTCCGGCCGGCGCGGCACCGACGATCAAGCGGATTGACCCGCCGCTCACCAGCCCGGAGACCGCCAAGCGCCTGTCCTCCGCCATCCGCAACCTCAAGCAGGCCGTCGACGAGCCGATGCCGGAGCTTTGAGGCGGCCAACTGCCCCTACCCCAGCGGCGCGCCCTGGGGTGGGAATTCGGCGAGGACGGCGCGGGTGAGGGCCTGCACGGTTTCGGGATCTTCCGGGAAGCCGGCATCGATCCAGCGCTCGCGCACGAGGCCCATGGTGCGGGCGATGTCGGGGCCCTTCGGCACGCCCAGCTCCATCAGGTCATGCCCGGAGAGCGGCAGGCGCGGGGGGGCGTAGCTGCGGGCCAAGCCTGCCCAGTGGGCGGCAACGCCAAGCAGGCTGTCCGTGCCTTGCGCGGCGGCTTCCGCCTCGGCGGCGGGGGTGGTGGCCGCGCCGATCTCGCCCACCTGCTCGGCAAGCTTCAGGATCATCCGATCGATGAAGGTCTCCGAGCCCAGCCGGTAGATGGCGGCTTCGGCCTGCTGCTGGCTGGCCGGCATGTCGAACCGGCGCTCCGCCATGGCAAGGAGGCGCTTGCGCTCGGCGTTTGAGAGGCGCAGGCGGCGGCCGATGTCATCCAGCAGGTCCGCGTCCTCCGGCAGCAGCCGGGCGAGGCGGCGCAGGGCGCAGACGTCCCCCAGCGAGCGTTCCACCAGCACCAGCGCGCCCAGCTCCGCCACCCGTTCCGCCGTGATCTCGGGCATCACCGGGGCGAGCACGCCGTGGCGCACCATGAGCTCGACGGTGGGTGTGGGGTCGGTGACGGCAAGCAGGCGCAGCACTTCCTCGCGAATGCGCTCGCGAGAGAGGGCCATGAGGTCGTTGGCGCGGGCAACGCAGGCCTCGAAGCCTTCCGCATCGGGCGCGCCGCGGCCGAAGCGGGCGTGGAAGCGGAAGAAGCGCAGGATGCGCAGGTGATCCTCCGCAATGCGCTCCAGCGGCTTGCCGATGAAGCGGACGCGCCGCTCCTCAAGGTCGGCCAGCCCGCCGAAGTAGTCGAAGATCTCGCCGGTCAGGGGATTGGCGAACA
Organism: Pedomonas sp.; assembly: GCF_036515995.1. Classification (NCBI taxonomy): domain Bacteria; kingdom Pseudomonadati; phylum Pseudomonadota; class Alphaproteobacteria; order Sphingomonadales; family Pedomonadaceae; genus Pedomonas; species Pedomonas sp. Next base: position 40,855 of record NZ_DATBUP010000256.1, read on the forward strand.
GGGCGTTGATGGTGAAGTCCCGCCGGGCGGCGTCTTCCTTCCAGTCATCAGTGAAGGCGACGGTCGCGCGGCGGCCGTCCGTCGTCACGTCCCGGCGCAGGGTCGTCACCTCGAACGGCTGATGGTTGGCCACCGCCGTGATGGTGCCGTGCTCGATGCCGGTGGGAATGGCCTTGATGTTCGCCGCTTCCAGACGGCGCACGACCTCTTCCGGCAGGAAGCGGGTAGCCATGTCCACGTCCTGCACCGGCAGGCCGAGCAGCGTATCGCGCACCGCGCCGCCGACGATGCGGGTCTGGCCGCCCTCGGCATCAAGCGCGGCCAGCACCCTGCGGGCACCCTGACTGTCCAGCCAGGACTGATGCGGCAGACGGGTCATCTCGCTCACTCTTGATTGCGCTTCTCGAACCGGCCCTGAACGATCTTGCCGTTCTCCTCACGGGCCGGGATGTACTGATCACCGGGCGCGCCGGATTCCGTGAGGCTGGCCGCCAGCCCGAACCCGAGCAGTGTGGCGACGAGCAGGCCCGCCACCAGCGCGAACAGGCCGATCTGGCGCGGGCCGGACAGGCGGCCGCTGTAGCGCAACCATGCCCAGAACAGCAGGAAGGGCAGGAAAAACAGGCAAAGGCGAATGACCCAGATCACGATATCGCTCCTTGCGCGTTCTTCGTGGGCCCGGCGAGGCCAGGCTCGGATTTTGCATGGGGTAGCAGCACTTCAGCCAAATTTACAATGATTCCGGCTGTTGCGCCCCAAATGTAACGCGGCCCGTAGGGAATGGCATAGAAGAAACGGGGTACGCCCTGAAATACGCGCGATTCGCGAATCCGCCGCTCGGGGTCGATGAGGAAGGACAGCGGCACCTCGAAGGCGTCCGCCACTTCCATTTCCTGCAGGGTGAGCGAGAAGCCCGGCTGCACGATGCCCACCACCGGCGTGATGTTGTATCCGGTGCGGGTGCGATAGCAGTCCAGCGAGGTGATGATCTCCACCCGCTCGGGCTCCAGCCCCACTTCCTCCTGCGCCTCGCGCAGGGCCGCGGCGAAGGGCGTCTCGTCCGGCGTATCCAGACGGCCGCCGGGAAAGGCAATCTGCCCGGCATGCGCCCGCAGCGTCTCCACCCGCTGCGTGAGAAGCACGGTGGGGCCGTCCGGCCGGTTCACGATGGGAATGAGGACGGCCGCCAGCTTCAGTTCGGAATCCGCCAGCGGGAACGGCATGTCCGGGTTCAGCTCATGGTCGCCCCGGTGCGGCAGGGTGCAGTCCGCCGGCTGATGGCGAACCAGACGCTGACGCACCACCTCGATCGACACATCCGCAAGCAACGTCACACCTCTGCTCCCTTGGTCTCTCCCAGCGGGAAGAACACGCCATTGCTCCACAGGCCGAGCGTTTCGGCCTCGCCGCACTCATCCAGCGCCAGCGCCACCAGCTCGTAGAACACGGAGCGGCCGATCAGCGCTTCCAGCCCGCGCCGCACATGCAGATAGGGGCGCGGCTCGCCGGTTTTTCCGTCCACCTCGACCCGCAGGCGATTGTCAGGACCGGCGATCACGTAATCCTCGGTGTTCAGGCGGAAAGCGAGCGAGCGCCCCTCGCCTTCCCCCTCGCTGACCAGTTCAACCGCAACGAAGGGAGCATCCTCAACCGTGATGCCCAGCTTCTCGACCGGGGTGACGAGATAATATTTTTCGTCCTCGTCCCGCCGGAGAACGGTGGAGAACAGCTTCACCATGGCGGGCCTGCCGATGGGCGAGCCGTTGTACCACCAGCTGCCGTCGCGCCGGATCACCATGTCGATATCGCCGCAATGGTCCGGATTCCAGCGCTCTACGGGTGGCAGACGCTTGTCCGCCAGCGCGCGGGCAATATCTGCAAGGGACTGGCCCGGCTGGCTTGTCTGGTGGTCCGCCATGAAACGCCTCGCTCCGCTGGGTTATCGTTGGTGAGTTGCAACCGCCAAGTTTGGTCAGTGCCGGGGTTGTGGTCAGTGATCGTTCCCGCTCTTATATAAGAGCTTGTCCTCTTGTTGGAACCGCGTGGATGCTCAACCAGTTCGCCCAGCCCTCCTCTGCCCCCGACGCCCAAGCGGAGCGCCGGCTGGCGGACCTCTCCGCCCGCATACTGGCCGCACGCGAAGCGGTGGAGGGCACCATCATCGGCCAGCGGCAGGTGGTGGACCTGACACTGACGACGCTGCTCGCCGGAGGACACGCCCTGCTGGTGGGCGTGCCCGGCCTCGCCAAGACCCGGCTGGTGAAAACGCTGGGGCAGGTGCTTGGGCTCGACACGCGGCGCGTTCAGTTCACGCCTGACCTGATGCCGACCGATATTCTGGGGTCCGAAGTGCTGGAGACCGCCAGCGACGGCAGCCGCGCCTTTCGCTTCGTGAAGGGGCCGGTGTTCTGCCAGCTTCTGATGGCGGACGAGATCAACCGCGCCAGCCCGCGCACCCAGTCCGCGCTGCTGGAGGCGATGCAGGAAATGCAGGTGACGGTGGCGGGCCAGCGCCATGGCCTGCCCCAGCCCTACCATGTGCTGGCAACGCAGAACCCCATCGAGCAGGAGGGCACCTACCCGCTGCCCGAGGCGCAGCTCGACCGCTTCCTGTTCCAGATTTTGATCGACTATCCGGCGCTGGACGATGAGCGCGCCATCCTGCTGGCGACGACCGGCGGCATGGAAGCCGCCCCGCCGGTGCTGTTCTCTCCGCAAGAACTGATGGAGGCGCAGAGCCTCATCCGCCGCCTGCCCGCGCCGGAACAGGTGGTGGAGAGCATCCTGCGCGTGGTGCGCGCGACCCGGCCCGGCCCCGAGCGGCCGGACATCGCCTGGGGCGCAGGCCCGCGCGCGGCGCAGGCCCTGCTGGCAGGCGCACGGGCGCGGGCGTTCCTGATGGGCCGGGCGGTGCCACTGCTGGAAGACGTGGAGGCGCTGCTCTCTCCGGCGCTCGGCCACCGCATTGCGCTGACCTATGGCGGACGGGCGCGGGGGCTGACGGTCGATGACATCATCGGCGGCGCCGTCCCGCTTCTGGACGCCTGATCGCTCCTCATGGCGGCGGATCGGCATCGCCACACCCTCGATACGAATGCCCTCTGGGTGGATGCGGAGCGGGCGGCTGCGCTGCTGGGTCCGCTGTCGCTGCAGCGCCCGGAGATGGGCCGCCTCGGCTGGCGGCAGGGTCCGCACCCGCGCCGCCGGGCAGGTCAGGGCAGCGAGTTCTGGCAGTATCGGCCGCTGGAGGCGGGCGAGGCGGTGGACCGGGTGGACTGGCGGCGCTCCGGCCGCAGCGATTCGCTCTACGTGCGCACCCATGAGCGGGAGCTGCCCGCCCGCCTTGCACTGTGGGCCGATCCCGCCCCCAGCATGGACTATGCCAGCGCGCCGCGCGCGGCCGCCACGCGCCTGCCCGAGAAACGCCAGCGGGCGCTGGTGATTGCGGCGGCCCTTGCCCTTGCCGCCGAGGAGGGCGGGGAGGCCTGCGCCGCCCTCAGCCTCGCCCGGCCCGCCAAGGCGCGGCAGGTGCTGGAGCAACTGAGCGCCGAGGCTTCCGGCACCCTGCACAGCGCGCCCCTCGCCCCCGGCGACACGGTGGTGCTGCTCAGCGATTTTCTGGAGCCGGACCGGATCGGGGCCATCGCGCCGCTGGCCTCACAGGGCGCGGGCGGGGTGGTGGTGCATGTGGCCGACCCGGCCGAGGCGGACTTTCCGTTCGAGGGGCGCATGGAGCTGGTGGACGTGACGCCGCAGGCGGAGCCCCGGCTGATCGATGCCAGCGCGCAGACCCGCGCCCGGTATCTCGAAGCGTGGTCCCACCACGTGAACGCCATCGAGGGCGCGGCCCGCACCGCCGGCTGGCACTACCTGCTGCACCGCACGGACACGCCGGTTCAGGAGGCGGTCACGGCCATTGCCGCGCTGATCGGCGGGGTCGGAGTTGGGGGCGGTGCGCGCAGATGATTTCCCCAGCTTCTTTTTCCCTGGGTCCCTTCACGCTTGCGGCCCCGGCCGTGCTGGCAGGCCTTGCGGCCCTGCCGCTGCTGTGGTGGCTTATCCGCCGCCTACCGCCGCCGACGAAGCGCGTGGTGTTCCCGGCGGTGCGGCTGCTGGGGCCGGTGGTGGAACAGCCGCCGCCGCAGGCCCGCCCGCCGTGGTGGCTGGTGGTGCTGCGCCTTGGCGCGGTGACGGCTATTCTTCTGGGGCTGGCCGGGCCGCGCTGGGACCCGACGCCGGATACGCCCGCCCCCGAACGCCTCCTGGTGGTGATGGACAACGGCTGGCAGTCCGCCCCGGGCTGGCCGGAAATGGTGGCCGCCGCCCGCACGCGCATCGAGGCGCTGGAGGGGGATGAGGCCCGCGTCGCGCTGGCCGCCACTGCCGTCTCCGCCGCCAACCGGCCGATCCGGACGCCGGACTGGGTGACGCCAAAGACGGCGCTGGCCCTGCTGGAGCAGATGACCCCCGAGCCGTGGCCCGCCAACCGGGAGGCTGCCGCCCGTGCGCTTGCCCGCCTTGCGCCCGGCAGCGCGGACGAGGCGCTGTGGGTGACGGGCGGCTGGGGCGTGGAAGGCGCGAAACCCTTGGCGCAGGCGCTGGAGCGGGTGGCAGGGGCGCGGCTGCTGGTGGTGCCGGCCCGCATGTTCGCCATTCGCCAGTACGAGGGCACGGCAGATGGCTGGCGGGTGCAGATGGTGCGCCCCTCGGGCCTGCCGGAGGAAACCGTGCGGCTGCTGGCGATTGACACCGCAGGCAGGCCGCGCGCCGAAGCGCCGGTGAGCTTTCCGGCGGGCGAGACCACCGCCACGGTCAACCTGAAGGTGGCGGTGGGAGACCTTGCCCGCATCAGCCGCCTGACAGTGGACGAGTCCCGCTCTGCCGCCACGACGGCGCTGGTGGATGCGGCCAGCCTGCACCCGCGCGTGGCGGTGCTTTCGGGCGAGCGGCGGGGCGAGCCGCGCCCGTTGCAGTCCGCCGCCTACTATGTGCGCCGGGCGCTGGAGCCCTACGCCAGCGTGGAAGCGGTGGCGGCGGAGAACATGACCCGCACCGAGGCCAACCTGCGCGTGTTTCTCGACCTGCCGGTCACCACACAGGCGCAGGCGGATGCCATGCTGCGCTGGGTGCGGGAGGGCGGCATCGCCATCACCTTCGCCGGGCCGCGCATTGCGGAGAACGGCACCAGGCTCGCGCCGGGCCAGCTCCTGACCGGCACCCGCGCCGTCGGCACCCGCCTGTCATGGGACAAGCCGCAGAAGCTGGGTGGCTTTGCGCCCAATGGCCCACTGGCGGGCATGACGATCGACCCGGAAGTGACCATCACCCGGCAGGTGCTGGCCGCCGACCCCTCCGCCCCCGGCCTGATGCGCTGGGCATGGCTGGAGGACGGCACGCCGCTGGTCACCGCCCGCATCGTGGGCGCCGGCGCGCTGGTGATGGTGCACGCCAACGCCGATCCGCGCTGGACCAACCTGCCGCTCTCCGGCCTGTTCGAGCAGATGCTGCGCCGCTTCCTGCCGCTGTTGGGCCGGGCCAGCCAGCCGGGCGGCGCGCCGCAAGGCAGCTTTGCGCTGGAGACCGCGCTGGATGCGGACGGCGCGCTGGCAAACCCGCGCCAGCCCCGGCAGGTGGCGCCGGAAGTCTGGGACAACGCCGCCGCCAGCCCCCTCACCCCGCCGGGGCTCTATCGTGCCGGGACAGTCACCCGGGCGCTCAACCTGATGCAGGGCAATGGCCCGATCTCTCCGCTGTTCCGCTTCGAGCCGGTGGTGCCGGAAGCCGGGCTGCCCGTTGCCAGCGCGGACGGGGTGCGCGCACCGGTCAATCTGGCAACGCCGCTGCTGATCCTCGGCCTCGTGCTGGCGGCGATCGACGGCTTCCTCAGCCTTGCCCGCCTTTTGAACCTGCGCCTGCCCCGGCCGTCAGCCGCCCGGGCTGCGGCATCCGCTACCGCCGTTGCCCTTGCGCTGATGGCCCTGCCGCACCCGGCCGGGGCGCAGATCTTCCCGCCCGGCCTGCCGCTGGAGGACCGGCCGGGCTCGCCTCCGGCCGCAGCGGTGGAGCCGGTACTGCTGGGCCATGTGGCGACCGGTAATGCGCTGCTGGACAGCCGCGCCCGGGACGGGCTGGCCATGCTGACGCGGATTCTGGGCACTCGCACCGCCGTGCGGGCCGGGCCGCCGCAGCCCGTCAATCTGGAGCGGGACGAGCTCGGCACCTACGCCATGCTCTATTGGCCGCTGACCGGCGCGAAGCCGCTTTCCCCGGAGGCCGCAGCGCGGCTGGCCGCCTACCTTTCCACCGGCGGGCTGCTGGTGGTGGACCTTGGCAGCAACCCGCCGCCGCCCTCTGCCGTGCGCGCCGTGCTTCAGCCGCTCGGCCTGCCGCGCCTTGCCCCGCTCAACAGCGACCATGTGCTCTCCCGGAGCTTCTACCTGCTGGACCGCTACCCCGGCCGGGTGCAGGGGCAGGCCGTGTGGGTGGAAGCCGCAACCGAAGGCGGCACAGAAGGCGGGGGCGATGGCGCGGTGGCAAGCGTGGTGATGGGCAGCGCGGACTGGGCGGGAGCCTGGGCCAGCCCTGACGGGGTGGAGCCGCGCCAGCGGGAATGGGCGCTGCGCTTCGGCGTGAACCTGGTGATGTACGCGCTGACCGGCACCTACAAGGCCGATCAGGTGCATGTGAAGGCGATCCTCGATCGCCTGCCGGAGCGCAAGCGATGACGGCGTGGGCGCTCGATCCGCTGGTGCCCGGCTGGGCGCTGTGGCTGCTGGTCATCCTGCTGGCCCTGCCCGGCCTTGCCGCCCTGTGGCACAGGCGCTGGGCGGCGGGCCTCTCCCGGCTGGCGGTGGCGGCGGTTGCCTTCGCCATCCTCGCCCAGCCGATCAAGCGCATCGAGGAGCGGCGGCACGAGCCTGACGTGGCCGTTGCCATCGTCGACACCTCCGACAGCATGGCCATCGGCGACCGGCGGGCCGAAGCGCAGGCGGCCATCGAGGCGCTGCGCGCAGCATCAGGCCCGGACCTGCACTGGCGGGTGGTGGAGACCGCCGGACGGCCCGCGG
>NZ_DATBUP010000257.1:0-12044 GCF_036515995.1 Pedomonas sp.
CCGCCTGTACCGCCGCATCCGCCTCGATCTTGCGGCCGAAGCCGCCGCCCAGCAGCGTCGGGTAAACCGTCACGGTATCGCCGGGTACGCCCAGCGCCCGCGCGACAGACATGCGCGTCCACGTGAGGGACTGGGTCGGCGCCCAGATTTCCACCTTCTGCTCGCTCACGCGGGCGGTCGCCGTCATCGGCTCCATGCACATGTGGGCCAGATACGGCACGCTGTACGTGTGCTCGATCGCCTGCCCCTTCTCCAGCACGTCCGCCGCGTCACCGCTTTCGGCATAGACGTGGGCATCGCCTTCTGTCAGGGCGGCGTCGATCAGCACCTCGATGTCCGCCGTGTCCGCGCCGCCGCCTTCCGAGATATCGAACTGCGGCTCGATCTGCTCCAGCAGGGTCTGCGCCCGCCACCAGCTGTAGGCAACCACCGCGACCCAGTTGTCCTGTTTCACCAGCTTGAGGAAGCCCTTGGCATCCGCCAGCGGGGCCTCGTTCACGCCGGTCAGCGGAGAGGTGCCGCCCGGGCCTGCCTTGACGGCGGCATAGGCCATGCCTTCCAGCCGCACGTCCACGCCGAAGCGGGCGGTGCCGTCCACCTTGGAGGGAATGTCGATGCGCGGCACGGACCGGCCGATGAGCGCGAACTTCTCCGCCTTGCGCAGCTCGGGCGTCTCGGGCGCTTCTTCCTTGGCCGCATCGGCGGCCAGTTCGGCGAAGGTCGCGCGCCGGTCGCCATGCACGATCGTGCTGTTCTCGGCGCGGCACTGGGTCCAGTCCACGCCCCAGCGGCGGCCCGCCGCCATGCACAGCATGGTGCGCGCGGTTGCGCCCGCCAGCCGCAGCGAGCCGTAGAACGCCCTGACGGAGGTGCTGCCGCCCGTCACCTGCAACGCCAGCCGCTCGGCCAGTTCAGACATGGCCCAGCGGGCAATGCCACGCGCAAAGCCGGGCAGAACCTCGGTGCCTTCCTGCATCACCAGCTTGTTGGCGTAGATCGGGTGCACCGGAGCGGGCTCGACGGAAATCGATTCCCACGCCGCGCCCAGCTCCTCCGCAATGATCTGCGGCAAGGACGTATAGACGCCCTGCCCCATTTCCGCCTGCGGCACGAGCACGACGACGCGGCCGTCAGCCCCCACCTTCAGCCAGGCATTGATGACGGTCTCGTCCTCCCGCGTCATCATGACGAGGGCCGGGTTGCGCGGCCATGCCAGATAGCCCACGAGCAAGCCCACGCCCGCCGCGCCGCCGATCAGGAACCGTCGGCGCGTGGTTTTCGGCTGGGGAAGTGGAATGTTGTGCGCGGTAGTAAGATCCGGGTTTCCGTCAGCCATGCACTTACCTGCCATGCACTTAAATTCTGTAAGCTCGGGCAAAAGGCGGGGCCGCACTGCTGTCTCCGGGCTGCCGAAAGCGAGGCAAACTTGCCTGCGCACGGCAGCCGGAAGGCGAAGACCACCGCCATCTGGTTGCAGCGGACGTTAGTCGCCCCGGCCAAGGAGGGGAAGGGAAAATTTGCCCGCAAGCGCCGCAGCGCACCGCGGCTTGAGCACTGACGACCGCTCAGGGGGCGCGCTTCAGACGAACCCGAGAACACAGAAAACCGCAAATGGCGGAAAGGCGGGCCGCAGCGGCCGGGTGGCCGCGCTTGTTTCGCGTTCTCCCCCGGCCGCATGCCAGCTTCCATAAGGCGTGAGCCCTCGGTGCGGCTGGCGTTCTCCCCAAGACCCTAGCGGTCCTCCCCGAACCAGGCGCGGTCTTTATGAATATGCCGCCGCTCTCTCTGTTTCGAAGCGGGTATAATAATATCCCTTTAAGGATACTTTGTCGATCTTCCCTGAACCGAGACGTGGCAGAGGGTTGCAAATAAGCCACAGTCTGGTCGGCAGCTTGAACGCCGCCAGATGCCGCGCCGCTTCCGCCAGCACGTCCGCCTCGGTCACGTCCGCCCCCTCGCGCACGCGCACCACCGCGCCAACCGCCTCGCCCAGCCGCGCGTCGGGCAGGCCGAACACGCAGGCTTCCAGCACCCCGTTACAGGCCTGCAGGGCCGCTTCCACCTCAAGGGAGGAAATGTTCTCCCCGCCCCGGATGATGATGTCCTTCTTGCGATCGACCACGAACAGGTAGCCATCCTCATCGAAGTACCCGAGGTCGCCCGAGCGGAACCAGCCGTCCGGCGTGAAGGCTTCCGCCGTTGCCTGCGGGTCCATCCAGTAGCCTCGCGCCAGCGCCGCCGTGCGCCACCAGATCTCGCCCGTCTCGTTGGGCGCGGCCTCGGTGCCCGCATCATCCAGCGCGATCTTCAGGCGCGCCACCGCCGCGATCGGCCGCCCCGCCGAGCCCGGCTTGGCCAGATACCCTTCCCGGTTTCCCACCGTGCTGAAGGCGTTGGTCTCGGTCAGGCCGTAGCCGATGGTCGGCCGCTTGTCCGGAAAGGCCTCCTTCAGCCGCCGCACATGCTCGGCCGGGCGAGGCGCGCCGCCCGCGCCCATGTCCCGCAACGAGCTGATGTCGAAACTCTCCCGGTCGGGATGCTCCAGCACCTCCAGCGTCATGGTCGGCACGCCGATCAGGTGCGTCACCCGTTCCGCCTCGATCAGCCGCAGAGCCTCGCCCGCGTCCCACCGGTGCATCATCACCAGCTTGCGCCCCACGATGAAGCAGGTCAGCCACACCGCGAAGCAGCCGGTGACGTGAAACAGCGGCACCGCCAGCAGCGTGGCGGACTGGTGCGTGAAGGCCCGCCCCTCCTGCTCATCCATCCGGTTCATCGCCAGACCGTAGAGCGCAAGGCCGAACAGGCCGGTCAGAATGGCGCGGTGGGTCGAGACCACCCCCCTCGGCTGGCCAGTCGAGCCGGACGTGTAGAAAATCGTCGCGTCATCGTCCGGGTCCAGCGGCGGCAGGTGGAACGGCTCCGCCGGCGCTCCCGCCAGCACCGCCTCCAGCCGCTCCCAGCCGTGCCGCGCCACTTCCTCCTCGCTCACCCGGTCCGCACCGCGGCTGCGGGCCACCACAACGGGCACCTGTGCCTGCGTCGTCTCCGCCAGCCGCCGGGCGCGGGGCGCGTCCGCCACCACCAGCCGCGCGCCGCTGTGGCGCACGCCGTACGCCAGTTCCTCGCCCGTCCACCAGGCGTTGAGCGGCACCACCACCGCGCCGATCATCACCAGCCCCATGAAGGTCAGGCACCATTCCGGCATGTTCCGCATCGCCAGCGCCACCCGGTCGCCCTTGGCGATGCCGTAGCGCTGCTGGAGGGCCGCGCCGTAGCGCCGCGCCAGTTTCAGTGTGCCGGCAAAGCTCAGCCGCTCCTCGCCGCAGACGATGAAATCCGCCGCGTCGTGGGTCATGGCCAGTGTCTGCATATAGTCCCGCAGCGTTTGCGGCGTGTTGCGGAAGACCGGCAGCAGTTGCCCGCGAATGACCGCCTCGCCCACTTCCAGCGGCCCGCCCGGACCGGCGAGCACGGCACAGATCCGGTCATAGAGAATGTCGGAGTCGGTCAGCATCCTGCCCCTGCCTTTTCAGCATCTCTGCCACCTGTCTGGCGGCTGTCTGACGGCTCCGGGCGTTGGCCGCGCGGAGTCTCGCCTGCCCTTCCGGCAGGCCCGGCACACCTCACGCAACGGCTCATTATGCGTTGTTTTGAGGAATAATATGCGGCAAGGGAAAGGGCCCGGCAACGCCAGTGCCGGCTGAACATCACCGGATTCTTGGGGGGTAGCTGTCAGATGGAACTCGGCCACATCGATCCTGTTGCGTTTGAGATCGGCCCCCTCGTGGTGCGCTGGTACGCGCTTGCCTACATCGTAGGAATTCTGGGCGGCTGGTGGCTCGCCATGCGCATGGCAAGCGCGCCCGGCGCACCGTGGACCCGCCGCCACATTGATGACTTCATCACCTGGGTCACCTTCGGCATCATCATTGGCGGCCGTCTGGCCTACGTGGTGTTCTACAACCTTGCCTATTACATCGAGAACCCCGGCGCGATCATCCGCCTGTGGGACGGCGGCATGTCCTTCCACGGCGGCGTCATCGGCGTTGGCGTCGCCATCCTGTGGTTCTGCCGCAAGCACAAACTGAACTGGCTGCGCGTGGCGGATTACGTCGCCTGCGTCGTGCCCATCGGCCTTGGCCTCGGACGCGTCGCCAACTTCATCAACGGCGAGCTGTGGGGCCGGGTCACCACCTCTCCCCTCGGCGTCATCTTCCCCAGCGGCGGCCCGCTGCCGCGCCACCCCAGCCAGCTGTACGAAGCCTTCCTCGAGGGCCTCGTGCTGCTCGTCATCCTGCTCGTGCTGTTCTACCGCACCGAAGCGCGCCTGATGCCCGGCCGCCTGACCGGCGCATTCCTGTTCTTCTACGGCGTGTTCCGCTTCGGCGTCGAATTCGTGCGCGAGCCGGACAGCCACCTGGTTGAATTCGCCGCCACCACCGGCCTGCACATGGGCCAGTGGCTGTGCGTGCCGATGATCCTCGGCGGCCTCTATCTCTACCTCACCGCACCGAAGCGGCGGGCGGCATGAGCGCGCTCGCCCCGCTGATCGCCGAACGGATCCGCGAGCGCGGCCCGATCACCATCGCCGAGTACATGGCGATCTGCCTCGGCCACGCGACGCACGGCTACTACATGAAGCAGGTGCCTTTCGGGCGGGAGGGAGACTTCACCACCGCGCCCGAAATCTCGCAGGTGTTCGGCGAGCTCATCGGCCTGCATCTGGCGGACGTGTGGCTGCGCGCCGGCGCGCCCAACCCGGTGCAGCTTGTGGAACTCGGCCCCGGGCGTGGCACACTGATGGCGGATATCCTGCGCGCCACCAAGGGCGTGCCCGGCTTCCACGCCGCCCTCTCCGTCACCTTCGTCGAGATGAGCCCGGTGCTGCGCGCCGAGCAGAAGGCCCGCGTGCCGCACGCCCGCTGGGCGGACCGGCTGGCGGACATCCCCTCCGGCCAGCCGCTGCTGCTGGTCGCCAACGAGTTCTTCGACGCCCTGCCCGCCCGCCAGCTGATCAAAACCGCGCGCGGCTGGCAGGAGCGGCACGTGGCGCTGGAGGATGAGCGCTTCATCCCCGTCGTGCCGGAGGACGCCCCCCTGCTCGATGCGCTGGTGCCCGCTGCGCTGCAAGGCGCGCCGGAAGGCAGCTTCTACGAACTGCTCGGCGGGGAGGAGGACGCCGCCGTTCTCAACCAGCGCCTGAGCCAGGACGGCGGCGCGGCGCTCATCATCGATTACGGCCACGCGAAGCACAGCCTTGGCGACACGCTTCAGGCCATGCGGCAGCACGCCTACGCCGACCCCTTCACGGCTCCCGGTGATGCGGACCTGACCGTGCATGTGGATTTCGAGCAGATCATCGAGCGGGCGGGCAAGGCCTTGCGCGTGCTCGGCCCCGTCGGGCAGGGCCGGTTCCTGCGCGCGCTCGGGCTGGACATCCGCACCGCCGTGCTCGCCAAGGCCAACCCGCCCAAGGCCGAGGCGCTGGTCGTCGCCTCCCGCCGCCTTGCCGACAGTGAGCAGATGGGCGCGCTGTTCAAGGTGCTGTCCCTCAGCAGCCCGGCTTGGCCCGCCCCCGCAGGATTGGACTCGTGAGTATTGCGTTGACCGACATCACCTACCGAAAGCCGGACCGGCAGGACGCCGCCGCCATGTCGCATTTCGGCCGCAAGACGTTCTCCGACACCTTCGCCCATCTCTACAAGCCGCAGGACCTCTCCCATTACCTTAACCGGGTCTACACCCCGGCCGTGTTTCTGGCGGACCTGGCAACGCCCGGCACCGAATTCCGCGTTGCCGAACATGCAGGCCAGATCATCGGCTTCTGCAAGATCGGCTCGGTCACCGTGCCCATCAACCCGGTGCCGCCCCGCAGCATCGAGCTGCGCCAGCTCTACGTGGACCACGGCTACCACGGCAGCGGCGTTGCCGCGACGCTGATGGCCTGGGCGCTGGACCGCGCCTTCGCCCGGGAGTGCGAGACCGTCTATCTCAGCGTCTACGCCGAGAACTTTCGCGCCCAGCGCTTCTATGAGCGCCACGGCTTCAAAACGATCGGCGAATACAAGTTCATGGTCGGCAATCAGGCGGATGACGAACTCATCATGATGCTGAAGCTCTGCCACGACCTGACCGAAACCGAAGCTGCTCCCGAATCCACCCCCGCAAAGGATTCCGCCCGATGACCCCCGCTCCCGAAAACACCGTCTCCAATAACACCGCGCCCGGAACCGCTGCTTCCGAGGCTGCCGCCCCCGTCACCCTGCTGATGTCCGGCGCGCTGGCGGGCGTACCCCACGGCTTTCTCGGCCGCACCGGCGGTGTGTCCACGGGCATCTTCTCCAGCCTCAACGTCGGCCTCGGCTCGTCTGACGATCCCGCCAGCGTGCGCGAGAACCGCCTGCGCGCCGTCAACGCCGTTGCTCCCGGCTACCGCCTCGTCACCCTGCATCAGGTCCACTCCAACCGCGCCGTGGTGGCGGGAGACTGGTCCGACGACGGCCGTCCGGAAGCGGACGCCTTGGTCACCGACCAGCCCGGCGTTATCCTCGGCATCCTGACGGCCGACTGCGGCCCCGTGCTGCTGGCCGACCGCGAAGCCGGCGTCATCGGCGCGGCCCATGCGGGCTGGAAAGGCGCGCTGACCGGCGTGCTCGATTCCGTCATCATGGCGATGGAGCAGCTCGGCGCGGAGCGCGAGCGCATCAGCGCCGCCATCGGCCCCTGCATCGGCCGCCGCTCCTACGAGGTGGACGAGGCCTTCGTCCGCCGCTTCTACGAGGCCAGCGAGGAGTCCGAGCACTTCTTCTCCTCCGGCCAGCGCGAAGGCCATTACCAGTTCGACCTGGAAGGCTTCATCACCATGCGCCTCGCCCAGGCGGGCATCCGCTCCATTGAGGCGCTGGGCGAGGACACCTACACCCAGCCCGACCGCTTCTTCAGCTACCGCCGCACCACCCACGCCGGTGAGCCCGACTACGGCCGCCAGATCTCCCTCATCGCCCTGCCCCACCGCTGCGGCTGCGGCCACACCCACAGCGACGGCGCTCATGACCATGAGCATGACCACGGGCATGAACACCACGGGTAAGGGAGATTTTCCCGTTTGAATTTCTTTTCACAGGAGGGTTCATTGTAGGAGGATCTGTAATCCTCCTACACCTCCTATTCGTTTTTCCGGGCCACGCTTCCCCCGCTTTCCTTAGGGCACACGGCACCTGCTGAATTCCTGCGGGCCGCAACCTGATGGGCGCAGTCGGCCAGCAGACCGCCCCGACACACATGGCAGAGCGCCAATGGCAAAGCGCCAATGGCAGAGTGCCAAACGCCAGAACAGGCCCGTGCTTTTTACAACTTCCCAGATTATCCGGCCGCGCCATTCAACACACGATGGCATGCCCTGAATTCCGATACAGCACACTGGCATGACCGGGATGCGCCCCGATGAATACAGGCGCGGGCAAGAAAGAACACCGCAATCGCCTTCACAAATTCACGAGCCGCTTCCTGACCCCTTTCCGGTGACGTCTTACATTTTCGCTGCCGTTGGATCGGGACAAGCCCTTACAAGAACTGCTGCATCTCTGGTTTCCACCGCTTGCGCACCAGACCGGGCGGGGCGCGGCCCTTTACCGAAACTCCAGAAATCGCACCCGCACATGCAGGACGCGGCCCGAAAGACGAATGGGGGCGCGGGGGTTACAGACCCCCGCAAAATCCCTCTTAAACCGCATTCTCAACCCAGCGTTGCACCGGCCGCCATGGCGTCGAACTCCGGCAGGGCAGCGTCGAAATAGTGGGTGGCGGTGCCGTCCAGCGCCATCAGGTAGAGCTTGCCGTTGATGACGGCGGCAAGGCTGCGGCCCTTGCGCTTTACCTCGTCGCTGCCGACGTAGGTGTAATCGAACCGCAGGCCCGGCTGGCCGAGGAACGTGGCGGGCTCGACGGCGGTGGTCTCGAAGATCGAGGCACCGGCCTTGATGCGGTAGAAGCTCTCGATCATGGAGACCAGATCCTGCGGCGTCATGCTGGCGCGGAACACCGGCACCTTCTGGTCGTCCTTCTTGCGCTGGCGGGCAATGGCTTCGCCGTCCGGCAGGCCGCCGATGAAGCTGATGCCGTCCAGCATCGGCCCGTTGCGGGTCCAGTTCTCCTCCCATTTCACATCATGGGTGCCCTTGGGCACCTTGTTCCACGCCATGGCGGGCTGCACCTTGATGGCGCCCTTGGCCGCGCCCACCGGCGCGGGCGAGACCAGCGTGTAGGTCGGCGTACAGGCCGCCAGCCCGATCAAGGATCCCACAGTCACGATACGAAGCAGTTTCATCTGTTTGCCCCCCGGCATTTGAACCAGCGTTCGAGCAGGGCGCGTGCCCTGCGGTGAACACATGTGCGACACACCAGACGTCCGCAGCCGCTACCCTGCCGCCTGCGGACCATCAGCCCTATTGCGCGAGCGAGAAGCGGATCATCCCCGCGTCCTTCGCGTCCGGCCTCAAACTCAGATACCGGGCCAGCGCCCTGCGCCCGTCTTCCCCCTGCCCGGCCTTCAACCGGGCATAGCCGTGGGCCCGCCACGCCTCGGGCGGCGCGTCCTCGAACTGCACAGCCGCGCCGTAAGCCGTCGCCGCCAGGTCCGCATCTCCCGGCAAGTCCCGCAGGCGGTAGATCTCGCCCTCGAAGTAGCGCAGCAGGCCGCTCCAGCCGTCCTGCGCCAGGGACTGGATCAGGTAGAGGCTGGCGCCCGGATCATTCACCTTCACCTGTTCCTCCAGCAGCATGGCCTGATAGGGCGCAACCGCCGCCTGCCAGCGATCCTGTTCGTCGGAAAAGCCGGCCTCCTTGGCAATGGCGCGCACTGCCTCTGCCGCCGCGCCGAGTGCTTTCATGCGATCATCGCTCGGCGGATGGGTGGAGAAGGAAGAGCGGGCCGGATCGCGGTAGCGTTTCCCCCGCTCCGCCGCCGAGGCCTTGCGCTCATCAATCATCTGCCGCCACACCTGGGCTGCCGCCTCCGGCGTGTAGCCTGCGTCCGCCAGCAGTCTCAGGCCGTAGAGGTCTGCCTCACTCTCATGCCCCCGGCTGAAGCTGAAGATGGACAGCACCAGCATGGAGTTGATGGAGTTCGCCAGATCGACCCAGCCGTACGGGTTGCCGCCCGCCGCTGCCGAAGCTCCGGCCACCACTGCGGTTCCGGCCGAAACAAATGCCATGAACCCGGTTTTCGACTTCCGGTCCCGCCAGCCGCTCACCGAATGCTTGCGCGCATAGTGCCCTGCCTCGTGGCCCACCACGGCGGCGAACTGCGCCTCGTTGCGCACCCGGGCAAAGAAGCCGCTGTTCAGCAGCATCATGCCGTTGGGGAACATGGCTGCGTTGAAGGCCGGGTCGTGCAGCAGGTAAATCCGCAGGTCCTTCGACTGCGCGCCCAGCAGCCGCTCCACCACTTCCTGCGTGTACTGCCGCAGCCCCGGCATCTGCATCAGCAGGCTGGAGGTGGAAAGCTCCTCCTCCAGCCGCTCGCACAACTGCCACAGCCCCCTTTCGTCCGCATCCACCGGCTGGTAGCCCGGACCGATCAGCGGTGGCAGGGCGTCCGGCCCCGCGCCCAGACCCGCATCCGGCCCCGAACGCGGCGACACAGTCGACGCCGTCTTGCCCAGCGCCGCCCCGCCCCAGCAGAGCGTGCAGCCGCACAGCCCCGCCGCGAGAAAACCGCGTCGCGAAATGCTCCCCATGATCGCCCGCTTACGCCTTCTTGCCGCCGGCCAGCGTCTCGGCACTCCGGGTCTCCTCGCCCGGCTTCATCTTGCCGAGCAGGTTGCGCACCAGCGTCTGTGCGCCTTCCGGCGTGCGGATGTCCCCGGTCGTGGACGAGAGCACGTTGAACCACACCACCTGCCCGGTTTTCAGATCAACCAGCGAGCTGTAGGCCGCCTGCTGGCCGCCGGTCGGCATGATGCACACGCCCACCATGCAGCCGAGGAAGCTCACCGCCTGCAAGGCCACCCGGCCGCTGCTGGCGAAGCTGTCCTCCGCGTGCAGGAACAGGGCATAGTCGTAACCACTGGCCTGCCCGAACTCGACCGCCTGCTGGCCCAGCGTCCAGTCGAACCGGTCCTTTTTCGTCGGCAGGCTCTGGCCCAGGTATTTATGCAGCGCAATGGAAGCGCCCACCGCCTTGTGCAGACGCTCCAGCTCCGCCACCCGTGCCGGGTCGCCCGCCTCCTCGCGCGTGGCCGCCACTTTCACCATGCCGCCACGGCTGGCCTGCTGCTGCGCCAGCGCCGCAAGGAGGTGGCCGCGGGCCTGGTCCGTCCAGTCCTCACGAGGTTCGACGGCGCCGCCCGCCGTCAGCAGGCCAACGGACACGTCCGGCCGCATGACCAGCAGGCGATATTCCCCCTGCGGCGGCACGAAACCCACGTCGGCCATCTGCTTCGTTGACGTGCAGCCCGCAACCACCAGCGCCGCCATCATCATCAGTACAAGCTTCACACAATTCATCGGTCAGCCCCCCCGCCCGAATGCCCAGAATCTGAAGTTCGCCTCGATACCCCCGACTCAACACAGGTACAAAGTAGCAACAGAACCCCTAAGGTGACTACTTTAATATTAGTCTAATTTTACGATAGCAAAATTTCACCCTTTGCGGGGGAGTTGGTCATCACCCCCCTGACGGGCCGTGCGTTCTGCTGATTCGCTTCGCTCAGACGTCTGATTGCGCCCTCGATCACCATGGAGCGTGAATTATTTCCGACAGACCGCATCCACCGGGATTGCAGTGTGTTCAGCCTGTTGAAGCGTACCAGGCAGCACCAAACAGCCTCATTTAGCTGAGCCGTGCATTGCCACCACGGTCTACCGGCGTTAAGAGCGTGCCGATTCCCGTGTTTTCCCTCCAGAGGGCTCCCATGAAGCTTGTCGCAGGTAACTCCAATCCGCCGCTGGCCGAAGCCGTCGCCGCGTATCTCAACATGCCGCTGACCAAGGCGACCATCCGCCGCTTCGGTGATGAAGAAGTGTTCGTCGAAATCCACGAGAACGTGCGTGGTGAAGACTGCTTCGTCATCCAGTCCACCTCGGCTCCGGCCAACGACAACCTGATGGAGCTGCTGATCACCATCGATGCGCTGCGCCGCGCCTCTGCCCGCCGCATCACCGCCGTGATCCCGTACTTCGGCTACGCCCGCCAGGACCGCAAGCCCGGCCCGCGCACCCCGATTTCGGCCAAGCTGGTGGCGAACCTCATCACCACCGCCGGTGCCAACCGCGTGCTGACCATCGACCTCCACGCCGGCCAGATTCAGGGCTTCTTCGATATCCCGACCGACAACCTGTTCGCCGCGCCGGTCATGTCTGCCGACATCACCCAGCGCTTCGGCAAGGAAAACCTGATGGTTGTCTCGCCGGACGTGGGCGGCGTGGTGCGCGCCCGCGCGCTGGCCAAGCGCCTCAACAACGCCCCGCTCGCCATCGTCGACAAGCGCCGTGAGCGCCCGGGCGAATCCGAAGTCATGAACATCATCGGTGACGTGCAGGATCGCTTCTGCATCCTCATCGACGACATCGTCGATTCCGCCGGCACCCTCTGCAACGCCGCCGCCGCGCTGAAGGAAAAGGGCGCGAAGGAAGTGGTGGCCTATGTCAGCCACGGCGTGCTGTCGGGCGGTGCGGTGGCCCGCGTCGGCGCGTCCCAGCTCTCCGAACTGGTCATCACCGACAGCATTCTGGCGACCGAGGCCGTACGCGTTTCCCAGCGCATCCGCCGCCTCACCGTCGCCCCGCTGATCGCGGAGGCCGTGCATCGCATCGCCGAGGAAACCTCGGTATCGAGCCTGTTCGACTAAACTCAGCTCACAGCCAAACGAAAAACGGCACCCGCGCCATCAGGCCGGGTGCCGTTCTTTTTGCCGTTTCAGTGCTTCAGATCAAAGCGGCTGATACAGCGTTGCGACCCAGCCGCCGGGCATGGCGACGGCGAAGCGGCGCTCGTGCGGGCCATTCTCGATGGCACCCGGCGCGAACCCGGCCTCCGCAAG
>NZ_DATBUP010000258.1:0-54019 GCF_036515995.1 Pedomonas sp.
GTCCATTTCTTCGACGTGGCTGAGATCGCGGCCTATCCCGCTTTCAACCGCCTGCCATCGCCTGAGCAGGTGATGGAGACAGTCCGGAATCTCGACCCGGTTCTTACCATGTCACGCGATGCAAACGAGATGGCGCTCTCAACGGAAGGTTCCCGGATCGAGTGAAGTCGCGGGCCATTGCGAACCTGCTCGCCGTCACGACAGGGGCTGGGCGACGAGCTTCTGGTAGGCGGGGCGGGTGAGGAGCTGGTCGTACCAGCGGGCGAGGTTCGGCAGATCCGGCCGCTCGATGGGCAGGGTGAACCAGGCGTGGATGAGAACGCCAAGGGGAATGTCTCCCATGCCGAGCGATGCGCCAGAGAGATAGGGCTGGCGGGCCAGCTGATCGTCCGCGATCGTGAGAAGGCGGGCGGCGCGGGCAACGGCGGCGTCAATGGCCTCCATGTCCCGCTGGGCGGGCGGCGTGCGGACGAGGCCCTGAAAGATGGTGATGAACGGCGGCAGGAAGGTCAGGCTCGCCCAGTCCATCCAGAGGTCCGCCAGTGCGCGGCGGGAGGGATCGTCAGCATAGAGCATGCCGGGCGCATAGCGGCTGGCAATGTAGCGGACAATCGCATTGCTCTCCCACAACACGAGATCGCTGTCTTCCACCACCGGAATGGTCTGGTTCGGGTTCAGGGCCGCGAACTCGGGCCGGTCCAGCCCGCCATAGGCACCGCCGACATCGATGCGCTCGTAGGCGATGCCAGCCTCAGCCGCGCACCAGAGCACCTTCTTCACGTTGTTGGAGTTGGAACGACCCCAGATCTTCAGCATGGCGTGTACCTCTTTATCGATAGTGCCGCAGAGAGCGGAAACGCCCCGCTGGTGTCAAGGGACGTGCTCCGGGGACGGAGAACGCCAGAGGAGGGGTACCACTGGAGGTTGTATTGGCCGTGGACGATGATGATCGTTGCCTGTAGCCTTGCCGGTGGGGCAGGCGAAGGGAAAAGGCAATGTCGGTGAAACTGTGGGCTGCGCTTGGCGTCGCCTGTGTTGGGGCAACCATCGCCATTTTTTGGTTTGTGGCCAGGTTATGGCCCGTTCCTGGCTGGACACATGATCCGAGCGGACTGGTTTTTCCAAACCGGGTGGCAGGGATGAAACTGAACAGCATGGGCTTCTGGCCTAGGGATGAGTCTTGGGGGCACATAGGGTACGAAACCGTTGATGGTGATGGCCGGGGCGCAACGGTCACAGTTTACATTTATCGGTCCGCGCTTCCCAAGGCCTCGATCTGGCCCGAGGATTTTCGGAAGGTGGAGATGGAGACGAGAGAATATGGGGTAGCGGGAAAAGTGATGCCGGTACAGTTCCCAGGAGAGAGCAGATATGTTGGCCTGCTGTCAGTTGGGGATGATGAAATCTGGTCTCACGAGGAAGGGGTTCGGCGGGGCAGTTTGACTGCGATGATACCAGCGGGTGAGTGGCGGCTGTTTTTCCTCATGTCAAACTATACGGAAGGTGAGGAGCCCACAAACGTTCGGGAGCCCTTCAACGCACTTATTCAGAAAATTGGCGGATTGGCGCAAAAATCCTCGGCTTTCGTGGATGAAGCGGTGCCGCTTTGCCGTGAACCCTTGGGCTTTAGGGGGTCTAAGCCGGTTGATCTTAGGATAGATAGTCATGCGTTGTTGCGTGATGTTGCTCCGAAACTCCTGACTCGAGAGAGGCCGCAGTGCCGTCAGGAAATTAAGCATCTGGAGTCCGAGGAAGGCAAATATTCAATTTATTATTGGAACGATGAGATGGGCGGGTATTCTCAACTATTTCAGTACGAGAATTATGCCGTTCATTTTGTGAAGGTTGAGCGCCGTAGGGTAGATGGTCCCTACGCAGAGATCCTTGTGACGCCAAAAGCGGTTTATTTGGTAAAGTTTCACGATCTATTGCCTAGTCGCGACGAAGTTAATTTATCTAAACTTGTGGATCGTTTGCGTTACGGCACTCAACAAAACCCGCTTGCAACCTACTTGCGACAATGAGCTATGATACTTATCGCCGACCGAGCGCGGTGATCATAAGCGGACAGAGAAAAAAGGGCGCGGGTTCGGATGAACCCACGCCCCTTGTTTGCTGTGGCTGACGCCGGAGCCGATTAACGGCTGGCGATGTCCACGTAGTCGCGCTGGCCAGCGCCGACGTACAGCTGACGCGGACGGCCGATCTTCTGCGAGGGGTCGCCGATCATCTCGTTCCACTGGGCGATCCAGCCGACGGTGCGGGCCAGAGCGAACAGCACGGTGAACATGGTGGTCGGGAAGCCGATCGCGTTCAGGATGATGCCCGAGTAGAAGTCTACGTTCGGGTAAAGCTTCTTCTCGATGAAGTAATCATCGTTCAGAGCGATGTGCTCGAGCTCGCGTGCCACGTCGAAGATCGGGTCCTGAACGTTCAGGCGGTCCAGAACTTCGTTGGCGGTCTTCTGCATCACCTTGGCGCGCGGATCGTAGTTCTTGTACACGCGGTGACCGAAGCCCATCAGACGGAACGGATCGTTCTTGTCCTTGGCGCGGGCAACGTATTCCTTGATGTTCTTGGTGGAGCCGATCTGGCGCAGCATGTTCAGCGCGGCCTCGTTCGCACCGCCGTGCGCCGGACCCCACAGGCAGGCGATGCCGGCAGCGATACAGGCGAACGGATTGGCGCCCGACGAACCGGCCAGACGGACGGTCGAGGTGGACGCGTTCTGCTCGTGATCGGCGTGCAGGATGAAGATCTTGTCCATCGCTGCTTCGATGACCGGATCAACCACATATTCCTCGGCCGGCACACCGAAGGTCATCTTCAGGAAGTTTCCGGTGTAGGACAGGTTGTTGTCCGGGTACATGAACGGCTGGCCGACCGAATACTTGTAGGCCATGGCAGCGATCGTCGGGATCTTGGCGATCATCCGGTTGCTGGCGATGCGGCGCTGTTCCGGATCGTTGATGTCGGTCGAGTCGTGGTAGAAGGCGGACAGGGCACCAACCACACCGCACATCACGGCCATCGGGTGCGCGTCGCGGCGGAAACCACGGTAGAAGTGGACCAGCTGCTCGTGCACCATCGTGTGACGGCTGATGGTGTTGACGAAGGTGTTGTACTCGTCCTTGCTCGGCAGCTCGCCGTTCAGCAGCAGGTAAGCCACTTCCATGAAGTTGGACTTCTCGGCCAGCTGCTCGATGGGGTAGCCGCGGTGCAGGAGAACACCCTGATCACCGTCGATGTAGGTGATCTTCGACTCGCAGCTCGCCGTGGAGGTGAAGCCCGGGTCATAGGTGAACATGCCGGTGGAGCCGTAAAGCTTACGGACGTCGATCACATCCGGGCCAACCGTGCCGCTCAGAATGGGAAGGTCCATGCCGCCGTTCCCGGTGTTCAACGATGCCGACTTGTTCGTCATATCCTGTCCTTACCTATCCCCGTTACGCAGTTATTGTCTGTTGTCGCTTCACTGGCCAGACGTGGCCGACGTCATCACATCCTCGATACGACCAAGGCTTTCTTCCCGACCCAGCCCGACAAGAACATCAAAGATGCCAGGCGAGGTGTTTGAACCGGTCAAAGCCGCGCGCAGGGGTTGCGCGACCTTCCCAAGCCCGAGTCCCAGACGTTCCGCCAGCGCGCGAACCGCTGCATCCAGCGCTTCGGACTTCCACTCAGGTGCGTCCGCCAGCGCCGCGTAAGCTTCCCGTAGGATATCGGGCGCTGGAGGTTGTAGCAGCTTCATTGCGCCTGCGTCGAGCGGAATTGGGCGACTGCGAAAGAAGAAAAGCGCACTTTGGGCAAGTTCAACCAAGGTTTTGGCACGAACCTTAAGCTCCTTCATGCTGCTCTGCAGCATAGCGCGTTCCGCTTCCGTCAATGCCCGCTCAAGCTGGGCTTCGATACGCGGTTTCACGAGATCGGTCAGGCGGGCATCGTCCGCCTCACGCATATAATGACCGTTGAGGTGTTCGAGTTTCTTCAAATCGAAGCGGGAAGGCGAACGGCCCACCGCATCGATGGTGAACCACTCGACGGATTGCTGGCGGGAGATGATCTCCTCATCGCCATAACCCCAGCCCAGGCGCAGGAGATAGTTCTCCACCGCCTCCGGCAGGAAACCCATCTCGCGATAGTCGGTGACGCCCAGCGCGCCGTGGCGCTTGGAGAGCTTGGCACCGTCCGCGCCGTGGATGAGCGGGATGTGGGCGTAGATCGGCTCCGGCCAGCCCATGGCGCGGATGAGCGCCAGCTGGCGGAAGGCGTTGTTCAGGTGGTCATCGCCACGGATGACGTGGGTGACGCCCATGTCATGGTCATCGACTACAACTGCCAGCATGTAGGTGGGGGTGCCGTCCGCGCGGAGGAGGACCATGTCGTCCAGCTGCTCATGGGAGACGGTGACTTCCCCCTGCACCAGATCGTTGATGGTGGTCTCGCCCGTCTGGGGCGCCTTCAGGCGAATGACCGGCTTTGCGCCTGCAGGCGCTTCGGACGGATCGCGATCGCGCCAGCGGCCGTCGTACTTCATCGGGCGGCCTTCGGCACGGGCCTTGGCGCGCATTTCCTCAAGCTCTTCGGGCGTCGCGTAGCAGTAGTACGCCTTGCCCTCGGCCAGAAGCTGGCGGGCGACTTCGGCATGACGCTCGGCGCGGGCGAACTGGTAGGTGATCTCGCCATCCCACTCCAGATCCAGCCACTTCATGCCATCGATGATGGCGTCGATGGCTGCCTGGGTGGAACGCTCCCGGTCCGTGTCCTCGATCCGCAGCAGGAACTTGCCACCGAAGTGACGGGCAAAGAGATAGTTGAACAGAGCGGTGCGGGCACCGCCGATGTGCAGGAAACCTGTCGGCGACGGCGCGAAGCGCGTGACCACCGGGGTTGGACTTGAACCCATCGTACACCTGACCGAGAGTGGTGGTTAAAAAAGAATTGGCGCGGCTCTAGCACAGCAGGACAAGTGGTTCAAACATCGCATGCCACAAGCGGGGCGGTTTTCCGCCCGCAAACTCTTGGAACACAAGGACTCGCCCGGTTCATGCGCCGGGCCGAGGCTGCGGTGCTGAGCGAGCGGGAGCAATGGCCGCTGTGGGCCCCGGTGGCGCTGGGCAGTGGAATTGCGATGTGGTTTGCCCTGCCAGCTGCGCAGTTCTGGGGTGCAGCCCTCGCCGTGGCACTGGGATCGGCACTTCTGTGCTGGCGGCTGGGGGCGCTGGGCCGCCTGATCGGCTGGGGCGGTCTGCTGGTTGCATTGGGCGTTGCACTGGCTTGGGCCCGGGCGGAGGCGGTGCGGGCCCCGGTCTTTCCACTGGATGGCGCGGCGCGGGTGGTGACGGGGATAGTCGACTCGCATGAGACTCTGGGGGACGGGCGCGAGCGAGTCATTCTGAGAATCGAGGACATTGAGCGGCTTACGCCGGGTGAGACGCCTGAGCGGGTGCGGCTGACCAGCCGGGGGGCGCTTGAGGTGCCCCTGAAGCGGGGAGCAAAGGTGCGGGTGAAGGCATGGCTGCAACCGCCGCCCGGGCCTTCCGTGCCGGGCGGTTACGATTTTGCGCGACGGGCGTGGTTCGAGGGCATAGGGGCTGTCGGCGTGCCACTGGGAGACGTCACGGTTGTGATGCCGCCGCCGCCCGCGCGCGGCATAATGGAAAGGTTGGAGACGGCGCGGGAGACGCTGAGCGCGCGGTTGCGGGAGCGGATCGGCGGGGAGGCGGGCGGCATGGCCGCCGCGCTGGTGACGGGAGATCGCTCCGGTATCAGCGACGAGGTGACCGAGGCGATGCGAAACAGCGGCCTTGCCCACCTTGTTTCCATCTCCGGTCTGCACATCGGCATGGTGACGGGGCTGGTGTTCTTGCTGACGCGGCGGGTGCTGGCGCTCTCGCCGTGGTTGGCGCTGCGCCTGCCGCTGAAGACCTATGCCGCCCTGGCGGCGGCCATTGCCGCCGTTGCCTATACGCTGATCGCGGGAAGCAGCCTTCCAACGGTACGCAGCTGCATTGCCACGCTCATTGTGCTGGCGGGCCTGCTGCTGGGCCGGGAGGCGATTAGCCTGCGGCTGGTGGCGGCGGGGGCAGGGCTCATCCTGCTGTTCCGGCCAGAGGCGGTGCTCAGCCCCAGCTTCCAGCTGTCCTTCGCGGCGGTGACCGGACTGGTGGCGCTCTATCAGTCCCGCTTTGCCGAGCGATGGCTGCGGCGGCGGGAAACGGATGGGCGGGGCCGCAGCGCGCTTCGATGGGCGGCCGGGCTGATCGTGAGCAGCCTTGTGGCCGAGGCCATGCTGTCACCCATCGCCATTGCCCACTTCAATCAGACCGGCGTGTACGGGGTGATTGCCAACTTCGTTGCGATTCCGCTGACCAGCATCCTGATCATGCCGGGGCTGATGCTGGCGGTGGCGGCCGAAAGCATCGGCGGGGTGCCATGGGTGACGGAGGTGCTGCGCTGGGCCTTAGACCTGCTCATCGGCATCGCCCGGTCGGTGGCGGCCTGGGACGGCGCGGTGATGCGCTGGCGGGCGCTGGGCGGCGGGCCCTTCAGCCTGATGATGCTGGGGCTGATCTGGCTGTGCCTGTGGCGCACGCGGCTGAGATTGCTGGGGCTCGGCCTGACAGCGGCAGGACTGGTTCTTGCCGCCATGACACCGACGCCGGATCTGTACGTGAGTGCCGATGGCGGGCTGATGGCGGTGCGGCTGGAGGACGGGCGCATGGCGTTCTCAAGCTTGCGGCGGGGCAGCTTCACGCGCGCGATGTGGCTGGAGGACAGCGGGCTGGATGCCAGAGCAGTTGCGCGGCTGGACGAGGCGGCAGGGCCAGCGCTGGTTCAGGAGTGCGACGAAGGGCTGTGCCGTGTTTCGCTGAACCGGCACGGAGACTGGCGGCGCATCGTCTGGCTGAAGGACTGGCTAGATAACCCCGTGCTGGCGCGGGTTTGCGTGGAGAGCGACGTGATCATTGCGCCGCGTGGACTGCCGAGATGGTGCCAGCCGAAGCTGCTGAAGCTGGACGAGGCGGGCCGTAAGCGGCTTGGAGCCGTGACCGTGCGGTTCGGACCCAGCGGTACGCCGGATGTGCAGGCGGCCCAAACGCAACGCGGCCGCCACCCATGGGTGACGGCCGCGCGCTGAACTTGAGCAAAAAACTATTTAGTACCGGCGCATCAGCCCGATGAGCTTGCCCTGAATGCGAACCCGCTTCGGTTCGTAAATCTGGGTCTTGTAGGTGGCGTTGGCCGGCTCGAGCCGAACCTTGCCTTCCTTGCGGCGCAGGCGCTTCAGCGTGGCTTCGCCGTCATCGACGAGAGCAACGATGATGTCTCCATCCAGCGCATGCTCGGCCTTGCGGATAATGGCGTAGTCACCGTCCAGAATGCCGGCCTCGACCATGGAGTCACCGGAGACTTCCAGCGCGAAGTGATCGCCAGGACCAAGCAGGGCGGGCGGAACAGCGAGCTGACGATCGCTTTCCATTGCCTCGATGGGAACACCGGCAGCAACGCGGCCATGCAGCGGTATCTCGACGAACGTCGCGGCAACCGGCTGAGCCTTGGGCTTGCCGAAGGGACCACGCACAACGTTGTCCGAAGCGGCGATGGCGGCATCCCGGTCGCTTGCAAGCTGCGGCTTGACAGGGCGGGTGGGGGCTGCCGCATCCGGCAGGCGCAGCACTTCCAGCGCGCGGGCCCGGTTGGGCAGGCGGCGGATGAAATTGCGCTCCACCAGAGCATTGATAAGGCGGTGAACGCCGGACTTCGATTTAAGCCCGAGCGCTTCCTTCATTTCCTCGAACGACGGCGAGATGCCGGACGTTTCGAGACGCTGATGGATGAACATCAGCAAATCGTGCTGTTTGCGAGTGAGCATTGCCCAAGTCCTTCGTGGAACAGACAATGAACGTTCTATGAAAGTTCCACGAAAAGGTCAATCGGCGTTGAGTAGTAGAAAGGCGATATTCGACCCTTTTTCTGCGGCCGGCGCATTGATGGGACGAATGGCGAGGGCGTTCGCGGCCTCAAGACGGGAGAGCATGGCGCTGTCCTGCACAGGAAAGGGTGTGACCTCCCAGCCGTCCGCACTCGCGGTGACCATGGCGCGCATGTAATCGACCCGACCGCCATTGGGACGTACGTCGACCGTAAGGCGACCCTGCAGCGGGCGCGGCAGCGGGTCAGCCGCGCCCATAAGATGACGAACCAGCGGCAAGAGATACAGCTGGGCGCAGACGTAAGCAGAAACCGGGTTGCCCGGCAGACCGATGGTGACGGACTCGCCAAGGGTGCCGAGCATCATGGGCTTTCCCGGGCGCATGGCGATCTTCCAGAAATCGATGCGGGCACCGGCATCAACGAGCGCCGCCTGCACATAGTCATGATCGCCAACGGACGCGCCGCCGACCGTGACCAGAATGTCCGCATCCGCCGCGGCCCGGGCGATGGCGTCACGGATCACGTCATGCCGGTCGGGCAGGATGCCGAGGTCCTGGACCTGCGCGCCGCAGCAGCGCAGGAGGGAGGCCAGCATGACGCCGTTGGAGTTGACGATCTGGCTGGGGCCGGGGGCCTGACCCGGCGGGACGAGTTCATCTCCGGTCGACAGAATGACGACGCGGGGACGGGCGAACACCTCGGCGGTGCCGTGGCCACTGGCAGCCATGAGGGCGATGCCGCGGACATTGATGCGCGTGCCGACCTGTAGCAGCAGGCTGCCCTCGGCAAAGTCCTGCCCCGCCTTGCGGACATGGCGGCCCGCGTGGGGCGGGCAGTCTCCGATCAGGCGGATTGCGCCGTCCTCGTAGGCGACGTCCTCCTGGAGAATGACGGTATCGGTGCCGTCCGGCATGGGTGCGCCGGTCAGCACGCGCACGGCCACGCCTTCCTCGAAGAAGCCGTCGAACGCCTTGCCCGCAATGGCCTCTCCGATCACAGGGAAGGTAATTCCGGGGGCGATGTCCTCGAAGCGGACGGCATAGCCATCCATGGCGGAGGCGTTGAACGGGGGCTGGGTAAGCCGCGCGATGACATCTTCGGCCAGATAGCGGCCGTGGGCTTCGCTCAGCGGCACCGTCTCACGGCGACGGTTGCCGCCCGCTGCCAGCACATGGGCTTGCGCTTCCGCCACGCTCAACATCTCACGCCTCCGTCATCATGGCGCTGAATAGGGTCCGGATTTGCCGCCCGTCTTTTCCAGAAGACGGACGCCCTCGATGCGCATGGCCTTGTCCAGCGCCTTGGCCATGTCATAGACGGTCAGAAGGGCAACGCTTGCCGCCGTCAATGCTTCCATCTCAACGCCTGTCTGGCCGGCGGTTTTCACCATGGCCGTGACGGTGATGGCACAGTCTGCTTCCTCCAGCGAGAAATCGACCGCAACCTTCTGGATAGGCAGGGGGTGGCACAGCGGAATGAGGTCGGAAGTGCGCTTGGCCGCCATGATGCCCGCAACGCGCGCAACGGAGAGCACATCGCCCTTGGCCACCGCATTGTCGCGAACCGCGGCGAACGCCTCGGCGGACATGAAGATACGGCCCGTCGCCACAGCGCGGCGCTCGGTGGCCGCCTTGGCCGAGATATCGACCATGTGGGCCTCGCCAGACTCGCCGATATGGGACAGGCCGTTCGCCACAGGCGCTTACTCCGCAGCCAGGCCGAGCAGGGCTCGGGTCGCGGCCCGCACGTCCTGCTGGGACATGAGGGACTCGCCAACGAGGAAGGTGGTGACGCCGCGCGCGGCCAGCAGATCAAGGTCCGCCTTGGTGCGCAGGCCGCTTTCGCCGACGATCAGGTACCCCTGCGGCAGGAGGCCCGCCAGCTCGACGGTGGTGTTGATGTCCACCTGCATCGTCTTGAGATTGCGGTTGTTGATACCCATCATGCGGGAGTTGAGACGGGTGGCCCGCTCCAGCTCCTCGGCATTGTGCACCTCGATCAGAACGTCCATGCCGAGCGCTTCGGCAGCGGCTTCCAGCTCGGCCGCCTGACCGTCTTCAAGACCGGCCATGATGAGCAGAATGCAGTCCGCTCCCATAGCGCGGGCTTCGACCACCTGATAGGTGTCGACCATGAAATCCTTGCGCAGCACGGGCAGCGGTACGGCGCGGCGGGCGGCCTTCAGGTAGGCGGGGCTGCCCTGGAAGAACGGCTCGTCCGTCAGGATGGAGAGACAAGTCGCGCCGCCGGCGAGATAATCCTGCGCGTGGGTGGCCGGATCAAAGTCGGCACGGATCAGGCCCTTGGAGGGGCTGGCCTTCTTGATCTCGGCGATAAGGCCGTAGCGGCCCTCCCGGCGGGCGCGCTCCAGCGCATTCAGGAAGCCGCGCGGACGCTCCTGCGCCCGGGCATCGGCCTCGACCACCGACAGGGGACGGGCCAGCTTGCAGCGGGCCACGTGCTGGCGGGTGGTGTCCATGATCTTCTGAAGCGTGTCACTCATCAGTCTTTACTCGTCATCTCGATCCAGCGATCCAGCAGGGCATTCGCCTTGCCGGTGTCGATGGCTGCCGTGGCCAGTGCCACACCTTCGCCCAAGGAGGCGGCCTGACCGCCGACAACCAACGCGGCCGCCGCGTTCAGCACTACCGTGTCGCGGTATGCGCATTTCTCGCCGCCCAGCATGCGGCGCAGGGCCGCCGCGTTATGATCGGAATCGCCGCCCTTGATGGCCTCGACCGGCGCGCGCTGAAGGCCCAGCTCTTCCGGCGTGACCTCGAAGCGGGTCACGGTGCCGTTGTGATACTCGGCAATGTGGGACGGGCCGACGAGGGACATCTCATCCATGCCGCCTGCGCCGTAGATGACCCAAGCGCGCTCCGCGCCCAGACGGCCGAGAGCCTCGGCCATTGGTTCGAGCCAGCGTTCGGAATAGACGCCGACCACCTGACGCTTCACGCCCGCCGGATTGGTGAGCGGGCCGA
The DNA here is from genome assembly GCF_036515995.1 of Pedomonas sp. Lineage (NCBI taxonomy): Bacteria > Pseudomonadati > Pseudomonadota > Alphaproteobacteria > Sphingomonadales > Pedomonadaceae > Pedomonas > Pedomonas sp. The sequence continues at coordinate 10,923 of NZ_DATBUP010000258.1, forward strand.
CCAGATTGAAGATGGTGGGGATCTTGAGCGTGCGGCGCACGTCCGCCACCGCCTTCATGGCCGGGTGGTGGGCGTTGGCCAGAATGAAGGTGATGCCAAGCTCGCGCAGGCACCGTTCCACATGCTCCGGCTCGCGACCGATGACGACGCCCAGCGACTCCAGCACACCCGCCGAGGACGAGCGCGACGTGGCGGAGCGGTTGCCGTGCTTGGCGACCTTGGCGCCGCAGGCCGCCGCAACGATGGCGGCAGCGGTGGAGACGTTGAGGGTGGATAGGCCATCGCCGCCGGTGCCGCAGGTGTCGATGGAGTCAAGGGGAGCGCTGACCGGAATGGCGCGGCGACGCATGGCGCTGGCGGCGGCCACCAGGTCAGACGCGGTTTCACCCTGCATCTTCAGGCCCATGAAGAAGGCCGCGATGACGGCCTCGGGCACCTGTCCGCTCATGATGGCGTCGAACGCGGCGGCGGACTGGGCATCCGTCAGCCGCTGGCCAGCGGCGATGCTGTTGAGGAACGCGGGGAAGTCAGCCAGGGGTGCGCTCATGCCGCCACCTTCCGGGCCGGGATGCCGCACAGGCCGAGGAAATTGCCGAGCAGGTCATGACCGGCTTCGGTGGCAATGCTCTCCGGATGGAACTGAACGCCGTGGATGGCGAGGTCCCTGTGCTGAAGTCCCATGATGATACCGTCTTCCGTTTCCGCGGTGATTTCCAGACACGCCGGCAGGGTCTCCCGCTCGACGATCAGCGAGTGATAGCGCGTGGCCTGAAATGGGTTGGGCAGCCCGGCGAACACGCCCTTGTCAGCGTGGCGGACGGGCGAACGCTTGCCGTGCATGACCTGCGGGGCACGCACGACGCGGCCACCAAAGGCCTGCCCGATGGACTGATGGCCAAGGCAGACGCCCAGAAGCGGGACCTTGCCCGCTGCCTTCTCGATCATTTCAAGACAGATGCCGGCCTCGTTCGGTGTACATGGGCCGGGCGAGAGCAGAATGCCGGAGGGCTTCAGGGCAAGAACATCATCCGCCGAGATCTGGTCGTTACGCCACACAGAGGTTTCAGCGCCCAACTCGCCCAGGTAATGGACAAGATTGTAGGTGAAACTATCATAGTTATCGATAACGACGATCATGGCGCCTCAACCGCACTGCTGGCGTAAACATTGAACAGGCACGGACAAACCGTGTATGGCCCCAAGGGCCGTGGAAGCCTTATCGAAGATTTCCCGCCGGTTTGCCATAATTTTCGTGCCCGAAACCCTAGGGGTTAGGTTACAAAACATCATGAACGACCGCACAGACAAGGAAGCGGGCAAGGCCGGGCAGAGCCATGAGACCCGCGATCCTGCCGGTGTGGGGCCTGCCGGTGCAGGGGCAGCCGGACATGATCGAACCGGGGGCGACCCCGAAGCCGCGCCAAAAGCACTGAACAACTCAGAGGCAGGCAACGACAGAGACGCCGACGGCAATCGGGGAACAGGACCTGCAGAGGACCACCCCGACACAGAGGATGTACCCGATCCGGCGTCCGACGTCGAGGCGGCGGGCAGTCTGATGCGTCAGCCCTGGTCCCGCCGCGCCGTGTCGGGTGGCTTGGTTCTCGCTGTCGGCGGCGCGTTGTTCGGCCTGAGCCGGACCGCACCCCGGCCTGTGCGGAGCGATGGCGGCATGGTGCCGTTGCGCCAGCCTGTAGCCAGCGCGCCGCTGCCGCCCGAAGGCATTCAGCCGGAGGCAGGAGAGGGCGCTGAAACACCGCTGGAAGATACGGCGGCGGTGGCCGAACCGGCCAAGGTGCCTGCCTCGGTTCAGCGCCCGGCCGGACCGGCGCAGATCGCCATCGTACTCGATGACCTTGGTCTGAAACAGGACGAGACCCGCTGGGCAACCAACCTGCCGGGGCCGCTGACACTGGCGTTCCTGCCTTATGGCCAGTCGCTCGCCAGCCATGCGAACCGGGCGAAGGCGAACGGGCACGAAGTCATCCTCCACCTGCCGATGGACCCGGGCGGTCGGGCCGACCCCGGACCGCAGGCGCTGAGGGTGGGGCAGGACAGTGCCGAACTGGAGCGCAGGCTCGGCTGGAATCTCGCGCAGGTGCCGGGCATTGCGGGCGTGAACAACCACATGGGCAGCGCGCTGACTGAGAACGTCGCTGCCATGGAAGCCGTGCTGACCCGGCTGAAAGCGGACGGACGCTATTTCCTCGATTCCCGCACGACCGCCCGATCCGCCGCGCGTGCCATCTCCGACAGACTGGGCGTTCCCTACGCCGAGCGGGACGTGTTCCTTGATAACGATACCAGCCCGCAGGCCATCGTCCGCCAGCTTGCGGAGACGGAAGACCTCGCCCGCCGCTACGGCACGGCCATCGCTATCGGCCACCCGCACCGGCAAACCCTCAAGGCGCTGGAAACATGGGTCGGCGAAGCGCGGGAGCGGGGCTTCGACATCGTGCCGGTGAGTACGGTTATCGCAACGCGCGGTTCGGCCCTGTGGCGACTGGCGCGGGATCGGGCGGGGAGCTAGGGTTCTTCTGGGGGTTTTGTTTGCAGGTGGGTCTTAACCCTCCTGCACCTCCCGTTCATTTCAGGGCCGTGTTTCAGCCGCGTGCTGGAACGGGGTTCTAATGAGACGCGCAAAGACCTGCTGAAGCGCTGGCTGGATCAGCGCACATGCTCATTAAAATCATTCAAAGTTCGTTAAGGGCCGGTATTGGGTGCAAGGAGCTGGTTGCGAGGGAGTTCATGGGCGCGGCCCAGTCATTCCAAGTCAGCCGCCTAGGCCAAGGTCAATTCTCAAGCGGTGTATCCAGACCGCACGAAGCGCCCTCTAAAGACACGGCCCACAAACGAAATGGGGGTGCAGGGGGATCAAGATCCCCCTGCGAACAAATATTTACAATCAGAGCCTTATGGCTGGTTGCTGCTGGCTTCCCGGGCGAGGCGCACGGCCTCGCGGGCGGCAGCGAACAGGGCGCCGGCCTTGGCTTCGCATTCGCGCTGTTCGTAGGCGGGGTCGCTATCGGCGACGATGCCTGCGCCGGACTGGACGTGCATGGTGCCGTCCTTGACGATGGCGGTGCGCAGCACGATGCAGCTGTCCATGGAGCCGTCTGCGGAGAAGTAGCCGACGCCGCCGGCGTAGGCGCCGCGGGCTTCGGGTTCCAGCTCGTTGATAATCTCCATGGCGCGGATCTTGGGCGCGCCGCTGACGGTGCCCGCCGGGAAGCCGGCCATGAGGGCATCGACGGCGTCATGCCGGGCGTCGAGGCGGCCGCGCACGTTCGAGACGATGTGCATGACGTGGCTGTACATCTCGACGAAGAAGCGATCGGTTACCTTCACCGTGCCGGGGGTGGCGACGCGACCCACATCGTTGCGGCCGAGGTCCAGCAGCATCAGATGCTCGGAGAGCTCCTTCGGATCGGCCAGCAGGCTTTCGCGGTTCGCCTCGTCTTCTTCCGACGTCTTGCCGCGCGGTCGGGTGCCGGCGATGGGGCGGATCGTCACTTCGCCATCGCGCACGCGCACGAGGATTTCGGGGCTGGAGCCGATGACGGAGAAGCCCGGCAGATTAAGGAAATAGAGGAACGGCGAGGGGTTGATGCGCCGCAGCGCCCGGTACAGCTCGAACGGGGGCAGCTCAAAGGGCGAGGTGAAGCGCTGAGCCAACACCACCTGGAAGATGTCACCTGCCGCGATGTAGTCCTTCGCCTTCAGGACCATGTCCTGATACGCGCCGGGCGCAAGCTGGGGCGTAATCTCGATGTCGGCGATGTCGGTGTCCGGGCGGACGGTCGGCGGGAGCGGCTGGGCCAGCTGGGCCATGACGCCGTGCAGCCGCTCGATCGCCTGATCATAGGCGGTGCGGGCGTCGAGCTTGCCGGGATAGACGGGGGCGATGAAGAACAGGTCGTCCTTCAGGCGATCGAACACCAGCAAGACAGTCGGCCGCAGGAAGAACAGATCCGGCACGCCGAGGGCGCTTGCCTTCGGCTCCGGCAGACGCTCGACCAGCGTCGTCGTCTCGTAGCTCATGTACCCGACGAGAACCGAGAGGGCCTTGGGCAGGGCCTCCGGCACATCCATGCGGCAGGAATCGATCAGCCGGCGCAGCTCGGTGAGGGCATTGCCCGCGCAGGGCTCGAAGGAATCGGGCGCGTTCAGCGCATCCCACGCGATTTCGGATCGATTTCCCCGAGCCCGCCACAGCACGTCCGGGTGCAGGCCGATCATGGAGTAGCGACCGCGAACCGAGCCGCCTTCGACGGATTCCAGCAGGAACGACGCGCGATCGTCCAGCCCGACCTTGAGCATGGCGGAGACCGGTGTCTCCGTGTCCGCGACCCGGCGCACCCAAACGCACTGTGGGCGGCCGGCTTCGTAATTGGCGGCAAAGTCGGTAAACTCGGGGGAGAGGTCCACTTGCGCTTACTCCGCGCTACCGGAAACCAGACGGGCGCGCGCCTGCGCCAGTGCTGCTTCGTTGATCTTGACGCCGACCGAGTGACGGACGGACTGGGCAAAGGCGCTGGCCAGTTCCTCCTGGGCGGAGGTCTGGATTTCCTGCTTGGTTGCGGTCTTCAGCATTTCCGCATCCGGCCCGGGCTTGGATTCAACATTCTCGACCTTGAGGATGTAGTAGCCCTGACCGCCTTCGGCCGGGACGACCTGCACCTGGCCCTGCGCGGTGGTGAACATGGCGCGCACCGGAGCCGGAAGCTGCGCACCCTGCTGCATGGCATCGACGCGACGGACGGTGACCGGCGGGGCCAGTTCGGCACCCTGCTTGCGGGCGGCATCGGCAAAGGAAGCGCCACCCTTGACCGCGGCGGCAACGGCGTCAGCAGCGGCGCGGGCCTTCTTCAGCATCTGGTCAAAACGCCAGTTGCCGGTGACGGCGTCCTTGATCTCGGCGAGCGGGCGCGGGGCGGCCGGGGTGATGTCGGTCACCTGCGAGACGTAGTAGGTATCCTTGCCAAGTTCGGTCATGGCCAGATCTTCGTCCTGGCGCTGCTCGAACACATGGCCCAGCATCTCGCGGGCCTGCGGGGTCATGTCGACCGGGCGGCCCTCGCGGTTGAGGCCGGAGCGGGTGGTGGCGGCAACGGTGACGACCGGCAGGTTGAACTGCTTGCCGACGGCTTCCAGATCCTCACCGGAGGCCAGCGTGTCTTCCATTTCGCGGCTCAGTTCATAGATGCGGTCAAGCGCGCGCTCACGGCGCACCTCCTGCTCGATCTCGCCCTTTACCGTCGCGAACGGACGGTCTTCCGAGCGGCTGATTTTGGTGGTGCGGAACAGGTGCCAGCCGAGCTCGGACTGCACCGGGCTGGTGACGGTGCCTGCGGGCACGCCGAACGCGGCGGATGCGGCTGCCTCCGAAGTGTCTTCGGCCAGCTGCTTGCGGGTGACTTCGCCCAGGCTCAGGTCACCTTCCTCGAAACCGCCGAGCTCGGCGGCGACGGCGACGAAGTCCTGACCCTTGCTCACGCGGTCATAGGCGTCGCGGGCAGTGGCTTCATCGGCCAGCAGCAGCTGCTGGACCTCGCGCTTCTCGATGCCGGCGTAGCGGTCGAGGTGGGCGTCGTAATACTCTTTCAGGTTGGCTTCCGTGACCTGGATGTTGGCCTGAACGATCTCAGGGCTCAGCAGGATGTAACGAAAGCTGCGCATCTCGGGGACCGTGTAGGTCTCGATGTTGGCCTTGTAGAACTCCTCGAGCGCCTTTGCGTCCGGCGCGCCGACGCTGGAGGCAAACTTGCCGGCCGGAATGGCCGCAACGGACGCGGTGCGGGTTTCCTGCAGCAGGCGAACATAGGACGCCGTCAGGCGCTCCGGCACGAACGGGGAGAGCGAGGCCACCTGGACGAACTGGTCGCGGGTCAGGTCGCTGGCCATGAGCTGCTGGAAGTCTTTCCGGCTCATGTTGTTCTGGGCCAGCACCTCTTCATAGACGGTGGTGTCGAACTGACCGGCAATCTGGAAGGCAGGAGTATTGCGAATGGAATTGCTCAGGTTCCGGGCACCGGCGGCAACGCCCTGGCTTTCAGCGAAATCCTGAAAGGCGGCGGAAGTTACCAGCAGATTCAGGACCTGCTGGTCAGCCCCGGCCCGCAGCACGTCTTCGCGCGTCAGCTCGGGGCGCTGGCGCTGTTCCTGCCGGAAGATCCGGTCGAATTGCTGGACGAAATCATTCGTCGAGACCGTCTGGTCGCCAACCTTGGCAAGCCGCGCGCCGCCGCCGAGCGAGAAGGGATCCTGCACGCTGGTGAGGACGAAGGCCGCCACAAGCAGCGACAGGAGGCCGACGACGACCCAGGAGGAAAGGGCTTTGCGAATGGATGCGAGCATGAAGCGCCTGCCAAACAATGTGGTTCCGGAACGGGCGCGGAGCATAGGTGGGCGGCGGCCGGACGGCAAGCTTCCTTGAGGAGAAGGCACTGTCAGCAACGGTGCTCAAGGCTCTGCCGGAGCGAAAGAACCCGTTTGCACGATGAGCTTTGCCATTTCGGGCGCGCATCTGCTATCCAGCCGCCAATTCTGGAAACACAGGCAATGCGTTGCTGACGCATTTGCCGGATAGATGAGTGGAGACTGGATGTGGTGACGCGGCGACCGCTGATTGCAGGCAACTGGAAAATGAACGGGCTGAAGGCCTCGATTGCCGAGCTGGAGGCCATGATTGCCGGTGTTGCCGGCGCTGCGGAGCGAATCGACGCCGCCATCTGTCCGCCGTTCACGCTGGTGGCCAGCTTCGCCGATAAGGCCGAGGGCAGCCGCGTTGCCATTGGCGGCCAGGATTGCCATGCCAAGACCAGCGGCGCGCACACGGGCGACACCTCGGCCGAAATGCTGGCCGATGCGGGCGCGAAGCTTGTGATCGTCGGCCACTCCGAGCGCCGCGCCGATCACGGCGAGAGCAACGAGACCGTCAATGCCAAGGCTCAGGCAGGCTGGCGCGCCGGGCTCATTGCCATCGTGTGCGTGGGCGAGACGGAAGTAGAGCGCGACGCAGGCAAGACGCTCGACGTGGTGGGCGGGCAGATTGCCGGCTCGGTGCCGGGCGGCGCAACCGCGGCCAACACGGTAATCGCCTACGAGCCGGTGTGGGCGATTGGCACTGGCCGCACGCCGACCACGGAAGAAGTGGCCGAAGTTCATGCCGCAATCCGCCGTCAGCTGGTCGAGCGCTTCGGTGCCGAGGGCGAGGGCATGCGTATTCTCTATGGCGGCTCGGTAAAGCCGTCCAACGCCGCCGAGCTGCTGGCCGTGCCGGATGTGGACGGCGCGCTGGTGGGCGGCGCGAGCCTGAAGGCGCAGGATTTCCTCGGCATCATTGCCGGTCTGGAAGCCTGAGAACAATGACGCGGTGACGCGCCGGGTTGCAAATCCGGCGCGTACCGGCTAACAGCCGTCCAGCACGGTGGAGGCGCGATTCCTGCGCCCGGTGGAGTCTTTCCCGATGATGACCTTTTTGCTCGTCGTCCATAGTTTGATTGCGGTTGCTCTGGTGGCCGTCATTCTGCTTCAGCGTTCCGAGGGCGGTGCCCTGGGGATCGGTGGCGGCGGTGGAGGCGGTTTGGTGTCCGCACGCGGCGCCGCAAACCTGCTGACCCGGTCCACGGCGATTCTGGCGGGCCTGTTCATCCTGACCTCGATCGGCCTGGCGTTCCTTGCGCGGATCGAGAAGGGTTCCCCATCCGAAATCGACCGCCTCCTGCAGGAAAGCGCCCCGGTGACCGGCCCGGCCGTTCCCGGTGAAGCGGCACCGGCCGCTCCCGCAGTTCCGGGTGAAGCTGTTCCGGCCGATACCCTGCCGGCGCTGCCGTCCGTTCCGGTCGGCGACTAACGCTTATCCACAGGATTCGAGCGCGCCACCTGAAAGATTTGGTGGCGCGAATGGTTTTAATTTGTCTATAGTGTAGGCCCATGGCGCGGTTTATTTTCATCACCGGCGGCGTGGTATCGTCCCTTGGTAAAGGCCTGATGGCCGCATCGCTTGCAGCTCTGCTTCAGGCGCGCGGCTTTAAAGTGCGTTTGCGCAAGTTCGATCCATACCTCAACGTTGATCCGGGGACGATGAGTCCCTATCAGCACGGCGAGGTCTACGTGACCGACGACGGCGCAGAGACCGACCTCGACCTCGGCCACTACGAGCGTTTCTCCGGCGTTCCCTCGCGCCGGTCGGACAACATCACCTCGGGCCGGATCTACTCGGACATCATCGCCAAGGAGCGCCGCGGCGGCTTTCTGGGCGGTACGGTGCAGGTCATTCCGCACGTGACGGACGCGATCAAGGAATTCGCGCTGAACGACGTGGAGGACCTGGACTTCGTGCTGTGCGAGATCGGCGGAACGGTCGGCGACATCGAGAGCTTGCCGTTCATGGAGGCTATCCGCCAGCTCGGCAATGAGCTGGGTCGTGGCAACGCCATTTTTGTGCATCTGACCCTGGTGCCGTACATTGCGGCGGCAGGCGAGCTGAAGACCAAGCCGACCCAGCATTCCGTGAAGGAACTGCGCGGCATCGGCATTCAGCCGGATGTGTTGGTTTGCCGTTCCGAGCAGCCGCTTCCCGAGAGCGAACGCGCCAAAATCGCGCTGTTCTGCAACGTGCGCCCCTCTGCCGTCATTCCGGCGCTGGACGCGTCGAGCATCTATGAAGTGCCGCTTCAGTACCACGCGGCCGGGCTCGATACGGAAGTTCTGGCCGCGTTCGGCATCACCGACGCGAAGATGCCGGAGCTGACCAAGTGGCAGAACATCGTCGAGCGCATTCACTACCCCGAGGGTGAGGTCACCATCGGCATCGTCGGCAAGTACACGGGCTTCAAGGACGCCTACAAGTCGCTGTCTGAAGCGCTGGTGCATGGCGGTATTGCCAACCGGGTGAAGGTCAACATCGAGTGGATCGACGCCGAGCAGTTCGAGCAGGGCGAGGATGCCATTCTGGCGCTTGAGCCATTGCACGGCATTCTGGTTCCGGGCGGCTTCGGTCAGCGCGGTTCAGAAGGCAAGATCGCTGCAGCCAAGTTCGCACGCGAACGCAAGGTGCCGTACTTCGGCATCTGCTTCGGCATGCAGATGGCGGTGATCGAAGGCGCGCGGAACCTGGCGGGCATTTCCGGGGCGTCGTCCACGGAATTTGGTCCGTGCGAGGATCCGATTGTCGGCCTGATGACCGAATGGGTGCGTGACGGCAAGGTTGAGATCCGTGCCGAGAACGGCGACCTGGGCGGCACCATGCGTCTTGGCGCTTACCCGGCCAAGCTGGCGGAAGGCTCGAAGATTGCGGAGTGCTACGGCGCGACCGAGATCGAAGAGCGCCATCGCCACCGGTATGAGGTGAACGCCGGCTATCGCGAGCGTCTGGAGGCTGCGGGCTTGCGCTTTGCCGGCATGTCGCCGGATGGTGAGTTACCCGAGACGGTCGAATACGCGGACCATCCGTGGTTTATCGGCGTGCAGTATCACCCGGAATACAAGTCCAAGCCGTTCGATCCGCATCCGCTGTTTTCCAGCTTCATTGCGGCGGCTCTGCGTCAGAGCCGTCTGGTCTGAGACCGGACAGCAAGCCCCGTGGGGCTCGGGTCTTTGACAAGGCTTGAATAACAAAGGGGCGCCCAGTGGGCGCCCCTTCGCTTTTGGATGGCTGTGAGCCGTCTCGCTTACTTGCGGCGACGGCGCAGACCCATGCCAGCGGCCAGCAGACCGCCGCCCAGCAGTGCAATGCTGGCCGGCTCCGGAACCGGAGCCACTTCGCGAGCCGTGACGGTCACGAGGGTGCCAATGCTGCTGAGGACGCCTTCGCCGGTCCAGATGGTAGCGATGTTGTCGTTGACGTCGACCCCGACGATGTTGTTCAGGGTGGACAGGTCAAACGCGACGGTGAAGTCGTAGATGTAACCGTCGATTTCCGTGCTGAAATCCAGCGAGCGGATGTCCAGCGAGAAACGATCCGGGCACGAGGCAATATTGCCCGAGCCGCCCCAGATGTCGTAGCCGTCGCACTGCTCGATCGGCACGTCGATGCCGTTGCGATCGTTGGTGGTTTCGACGAAACCGATCTCAAAGGTGCGCGACAGCACAGCGCTGAGGCCTTCCGGCGAAACCGAGGAGATCTCGATTTCGGTGAACAGGCTGGCGCTGTTCAGCTTGGCTTCGTACTGCGAGCCACCCCACACGGTATAGTTGCCGTGATAGAAGGTCGAACCAGCCACGCCAGCGCCGTTGGTCATCAGGCCGGTCTGGGTGAAGTTGGTATCGGCAGCCAGGAAGCTGCGGTCATTGGTCGGGTTCGCAGGGGTGCCCCAGCGCACGTACGAGTAGTTGCCGGCCGGGTCCTGACCGTCGGGCAGTGCATCGACGTTGTTGCCGAATGCGTCAACCGGGGTCGTGCCAGTGGACGTCCAGGTGGTGCTGTTCGGATCAAAGCTCTGATTTACGGTAAAGGCCCACTCAGAGATCGGGGCCGCCACAGCGCCGCTGGACAGAGCGACAGTTGCGGCAAGTGCAATCGAGGAAGCAAGGGACTTCATTTTAATCATTTTACCACCCTTATTGTTTTTCCAGGCTTACGGGTGGAAGCGACAGCTTTCCAATCCGGGCCTTTCCGACAGGCATAGCTATGCAGATGGCGTGCCAACTTGATGAAAATATTTAAATTCAGCTACTTAATAGGAGGAGAGGAAATCTTTATAATAATACTTGTAAAGAATATCGACATAATGATTGCAATTAATAAGTATTTCGTTACGTAATGAGTTCTTTTGCAGAGTAAATAGTAACTCTAAAATAATTCATGGAACTTTTTTTGATTTCGTTAGTTTATATCTTCTTTTGTCTTTCTTGTTGTTACGGGATGGCTTTTGGCTTTTGCCATTCTCTGGCGGTGCCTGGGGAGTGATAGCATCTCGCTTCGGCATGGTCCTTTGGCGCCCGGTCCTGTAAAAAAGAAAAGGGAGCGGCAGGCCGCTCCCTGTCGAGTAAACTGAAAGCCGGTATTAGGCGGACTTGCGGCGCCGGATCGCTAGGCCACCCGCCAGTAGGCCCGTGCCCAGCAGGGCCAGCGGTGCCGGCTCGGGAACACGAGCCGATACCGTCACCCGGGTGCCGAGGCGGCTCAGGACTTCTTCGTTAGTCCAGATGGTTATGGTGCCGTCCGGGTTGGTGGTTATGCCGGCAACATTCTCGAAGCTGCTCGGATCGAACTCGACGGTGAACTCATAGATGTACCCGTCAATGACGCCGGTCGTGAAGGTGAGGTCAGAAACGTCAATCGTGAATTGGTCCGGGCAGGTGGGCATGCCCGGCGCGGGTCCGGCTGGCGGCCACGGATAACCGGGGCAACTCTCCAGCGGAACTTCGTTCACCGTTTCGGTGAAGGAGATGGTGTAGGAGCGCGTGATCCCGATGTTGCGACCAGCCGGGTCAACCGACTGAATGCTGATTTCCGAAACCAGCTCGGTGCCGGTCAGCCACTTCTCGCGCGTGTTGGACGGCGAGTACTGAATGTAATTGCCGTGGTAATAGTAGGAACCTGCGACGCCGGCGGCGTCGTTGGTGTACAACCCTGAGACCGTCAGATTGGTGTCTGCGCCGAGGAAGCTCTTGCTTCCGCCCGGCGTGGCCGGCGATCCCCACCTCAGATAAGTGTAATCGCCAGCCGGATCGCTGCCGTCCGGAAGGGTCGAGCCCGAGCCGAAGGGGGAAGAGGGCGCCACGCCCGCGGATGTCCAGGTTGTTGCTGCCGGATTCCACGCATTGGCGACTGTAAATGACCATTCGTTGATCAGGCTTGCGCTGGCAGCGCCGGCAGACAAGGCAATGGAAGCCATCAACGCAACCGAGGGTACGACGGATTTCAATTTCATCATAACACCACCTCTAATATGTCTCGACCGGGGTGCCTGGAAATCAATCAGGGTGGATTGAGGCAGCACGGAAACATGCTCGATCAAGCAGGTTCCATGCCAAGGTGATTTCCGGTTGTGTTTCAAACTGTTAGGTGGTGAGATACTGATATTTTAAATATAATTGTAACTGCTACCGACAATCTTTCACTTATTGTTTGAGAGACGGTTTCGTTTCGCGGATCTGCGCCCAAGGTGGGGGCAAAAAAGAAGGGCACCGGTGAGGGTACCCTTCAAGGCATTCCGTGATCAGAGCTTGGGAGACGGCCCGCCAGTTTTCTGGATCTAGCAAGCCATGCCGTGATCCGGAATCAGGTATGTCTGCGTCGCCACAGCCGGGCCAGACCCAGGAGCCCGAATCCTGCCGCGGCTAATGCAATGGAATTCGGTTCAGGGACCGGAGAGGGGCCAATCAGCGGTTGGTTGGTGATGGCCAGCCGTGTCGACAGGCGGCTGCGCGCGCCTTCGGCAGTCCAGAGGGTGGCTGTGTCATCCCCCAGGTCGGCTCGCAGAACATTCTGCGAGTTTTCCGGATCAAACAGGAACGTCAGGAAATACCGAAAGTCGTCCAGAACGAACGAGAAGCTGGCGGCTTCGGTCGTCGTGGTCAGGCTGTCCGGGCAGGCAGCGGTCTCGGCCGGCCAGCTGCCACCGGCACAGTTCGCCAGATTCGCCGTATTCCGGGTTTCCATGAAATCGATCGGAATTGAGTGATCGAAGACCTGGCTGCGGGCATCATCCCCTTCAGGGCTCAGGGTGATACGCAGATTCAGAGTTGCGCTGTCCAGCCAGCGTTCTGCCGGATTCTCTCCGGTACTGCTCGCCTGACGATAGTTGCCATGGTAAAATGATGTTCCAACGACGCCCGCTGTGTCGTTGGTTCTCAGGCCGGCAATCGATACAGTTTCATCGACACCCAGAAAGCTGCGCCCGGCATCTGTGCGGGGTGTACCCCAGCTGATGACATCGTAGCTCAGATTTCGCGGGTCAGAGCCGTCTGGCAGGGTGTCAAACACGCCAAAAGGATCTTCCGGAACGAACGAGCCAAGGCCGCTGGACGTGAATTCGGTATCCGACCAGCTGTTGGCGATTGAGACAATCCAGTTTTCAACAAGTGCAGCATTTGCAGGCGCGGCGCCGCCAATGGCTGCAAGGCTGATTGCAGTGCCCATAAGGGCAGAGCGTATCGGTTTCATTTGGCACCTCCCACACACCCTAAGGTCCGTGCCCCTCGGCTGACTAACTGCCGAGGGGCGTGGGGGCTCCAAATTAAGTTAATAAAATTAGCTTAAAAACGACGTAACAGTCAGGAGGAGCAGAAACGAGTCTGCCCCTCCGATTTTTTTTGTCCGGATCTGGGAGTTTCTTCCCGGAATGATCCCGGAGCTAGGCCGTTTGCTTTTTGCGACGACGGGCGAGACCCGCCACGGCGAGGCCTGCGCCGAGCAGAGCCAGCGGAGCCGGTTCGGAAACCTGTTCCGCAGTCACGACGATTCTCGTCACGAGCGTGCTGCGGACGCCTTCCTCGGTCCAAACCGTTGCCTGTCCGTCTTCGAAGGTAAGGCGGGCAATATTCTGGGATCCGGCCTCGTCCAGCAGGAGAAGGCTAAAGGTGTAGATATAGTCGTCAATAGTGATGGAGAATGCTGCTTCGGAAAGATCGACGGTGAACGAATCGGGGCAGGCAGTTGTGCCCGTTGGCCAGGGAGCGCCCGGGCATGATCCGACGTCCGGTGTGTCGATGGTCTCGGTAAAGTTGATGAAGAATTGCCGTTCGATCGGGTCGAGCGGCTCACCCTCCGGTGTGACAGGCGTGAGGGTGATGGTCGTCGCGGCCGTCGTTGTATCCAGCCACTGCTGACCGGACGCCAGTTGCCGGTAATTTCCGTGATAGACGGTGGTTCCGGCAACGCCATTGGGATCGTTGGTGAAAAGTCCAGCCGAGCCGTGAACATCATCGAGCGCCAGGAAACTGCGGGACGGACTGCCGCTGGCAGGGGTGCCCCAGCGGATGATGTCGAAATTGTTGCCGGCGCCATTGGGGTCGCTGCCGTCCGGCAACGTGTCGGAGACGAGGAAGTTGTTGGTCGGAGCCTGGGGACCGGGGCTGTTGAAGGTAGTGTTGACCCAGTCGTTCGTGGCATCAAAACGCCACTCAGTGATAAGGGCGGCACTGGCAGCGGTGGAGAGGCCAATGCACACTGCGGCGAGCGCCAAGCCGGAGGCCAGGGTGCGGAAGGTCTTCATGATTTCACCTTTGCGTTGGGGCTTGTAAATCCCCGGCTTTATTGAACTCTTCAGCCGGGTTTCTGGACGGGGACGCAACTTCTCGCCTCCTTACCAGCAGAAATCGTGCCAACCGGTCGCCCCTTGGCAAATCAAAGCCATACCTTGGCTTTGTTCTTTTTAATTTTATTGTTTTGTAAGAAAAGTCGACATTAAGTCTTTGTTATTAAATAATTATTATTCGTGAACTCCTCTTTGCCGGCTCGGCGACTCCAGTTCGTGTAACAACGCACGCCATGACTGGTGGTTGATAAAGGCGGCCTTGCTCTTGCTTTCCGGTTGTGCCTCGGTTATCCGGACCACGTCACTGGGGAGTAGCCGCCGTCTGACTGGACGGGCCGACGCGTCAACATGCTTGGTCGAGAGATCATGGCGCGCCGGGAGGGGGGAACCGCTCAGGCGAGACCAATGGCACCATGCTTCCGTTCATGCCGGGCGGGAGGCGAGGTGCTGTTGGCTTCAAGTCGCCCGGCTGCGGATATATCATGGAATCACTTGTAACCTCTACCGCCGTTGTGGCGCTCGCCGAGATCGGCGATAAAACCCAGCTTCTCGCAATTGTTCTGGCGACACGCTTCAAGCGCCCCTGGCCCGTGGTGGCAGGTATTCTGGTCGCCACGCTCGCCAATCATTTTCTGGCAGCGCTGGTTGGCTCGGAAGCGGCCTTTCTGCTGGACAGCGTGTGGTTCCGATATCTGATCGCGCTGTCATTCATCGGTATGGCCATCTGGACCTTGGTGCCGGACAAGCTGGATGACGTTGGCAACACCTCTGCTCGCTACGGTGCATTTCTGACAACGTTGGTCGCGTTCTTTCTCGTTGAAATGGGTGACAAGACGCAGATTGCCACCGTGGCGCTTGGCGCGCAGTTCCACGACGCTGTGATGGTTACCATCGGGACAACCGCAGGTATGATGATCGCCAACGTGCCCGCAGTGTTTCTGGGGAATGGGTTGGTGCAACGTGTTCCTGTTGATATCGTGCGCAAGATCGCAGCCCTGCTGTTCTTTATCATAGGGTTGTGGCTGCTGCTGCAGACGGCGGGTGTTGCTGGCTGATTTTTGGTCAACCCGCCGAGGCAATTTCTCCTGACGATTGTTTCACGTCAGGGTGGGGCTCAAAGCGGGGGCTTTGGCGGGTTGACCACCATTGTTGTGTTGTGAACGGGGAGTGCTGCGTGGCCAAGGATGCTGTCTGGGGAGAAGTCCCGGATGGGGCAGTTGCGACATTATCTGCAAGAGGTTGGCGCAAGCGAATCCCATACATTCTCTCTCGTGGCCGCCCGAAGGTGGTGTGGACCGGCAGTGCCGTTCTTCTCAGCGCCTTCATTGTTCTTGCCACGCTGATCAATGCCACGCTTAGCTCCGCAGAGCAGCGCAAACGCGCCGAGGCCTGGCATCTTCACAGCTTCAACGTTCTCCTGATCGTGGGCGACCTGAACGCCCACCTGAACGCAGCCCTGCGAGGAGAAAGAGGCTATCTGATCACCCAGGACGAATCGTTCTTGGAACCATATGAGCTTGCAAAGGTCGCAGTTCCAAAGGCGATGGCGCGGCTGCTTGCTCTGACGAGTGACAATCCCCGTCAGCTCGCTTTGTCTGTGCAGCTTGAAGAGCGAACAGTCGAGTTTTTCCGTCTCATGGAACTGGCGGTTGACAAGGTACGTGGCGGCGAGACCGAGGAGGCCTTCCAGCTTGTTCGCAGCGGCGTGGGCAAGGATCGGGCAGTGCTCGTCTTTGACATTCTCCGACAAATTGAAAGCGAAGAAGAAAGGCTGCTGGAAGAGCGTATGGTTCGTGAAGAGCGTGCCGTTATGCGCAGCAATATCATCCGTTTTTCCATGATCGGCTTTGGTGTTGTGCTGGTACTTCTGGCCACAGGTGTAAGTCTGATGGCGCTCGATGGGCATGTGCGCGCTCTGGATGCAAACATTGCTCTGGCTCGAATCGCGACCATTGATGCGTTGACCTCTCTGCCTAATCGCCGGAACTTCCTTGAGGAACTTGAAAAGGTGGCCGCACGATCAGGTCGCAGCGGTGCGCCCTACAGTGTCGCGATGTTCGATATCGACTGCTTTAAAAAGGTCAACGATACCCACGGGCATCCTGCCGGTGATGAAGTGCTGCGTGATGTCGCGCGGATCATGCGCGGCTCGATCCGGGAAGGGGATGTGGCAGCCCGCCTGGGCGGTGAGGAGTTTGCACTGCTGATGCCGGATACGGCGCTGGCCGATGCGGGCATCGTATGCGAACGGGTTCGCAAGGCGGTGGAGGCACATGGCTTCGTGCTGCCCTCAGGCCTGACGATTTCTGCAACGATAAGTGCCGGTGTTGCGCAGGCGGAGAGCGCGGAAGCTCCCTCGATTCTGATTTTACGAGCAGATACGGCGCTTTACGCGGCCAAACATGAGGGCCGTAACCGCGTGAACTTCGCAGGCCATGGGCAGGCGATGCTCAATCCGACTGTTTAAATATGTCGAACAATCGTTTGTAATATCTGGGGAAATGGTCGGGGAGACAGGATTCGAACCTGCGACCCTCTGCTCCCAAAGCAGATGCGCTACCAGGCTGCGCTACTCCCCGACGACCCGTGTTGTGCTGGGAACTGAGCGGCCAGTCAAGCGGAGATGAACATCTGCCGCAAGCAGGCCCAGCAAGACCTATGCCTCCAGGTCGCTCGCTTGTTGTTGAGGGCTGTTAGACAGGCTGAACTCGTCCAGCGAATTGCAGGCGGCCAGTTCGTTCAGCAGCCCGATGATGCCGGAAAGGCTGGGGCCGCCGCGTGCGCCGAGCGCCACCCGAAGGAAACAGGGAGAATCGGGAAGGTCCGGGATGATCGCTTCAAAGCGGTGTCCGCGAAAGCCAAAGCTGCCACCAACGCTGAAGGCAAGCTGTCTGGCAGCCGCCTCATGTTCCAGTATGGCTTGGAGCCGGCGGTAGTTCTCTTCCGTAGGGTTGTTCAGCGTAAGGATGCAGAACGGTGCTTCGGACCACGGGCTGGTGTCGTTGCTCAGCGCAGGATGGGAAAGGTCCGCGAACAGCCCCCCGGACGGCTGGAAGGAGAGGGCGAGCCGCCGGTTGTGGGCAAAGACAGCCTCGCAGTACTGGCTGGCATAAAGCCGGTCGAGAAACCACGGCGCTTCAAGCGATGCCATATCCTGCAGGCCGATGCTCGTGCCGGTGAGCTTGCGAATCTTGCGTAGCGTCTCCGGCAGGTCTGCCAGCGGCTGTGCAGCGTTTGCAGGCACTAGCACGGTGCAGATGCCCGCATTGGCAAGCTCCAGCCCGGCCTGGTCCAGCTTGAGGGCCGAGCGCATGCAGACGACGACTGGCGCGGCAGGGCCGCTCATCATGCCCAGCAATGTCTCCAGAGGGAATCGCGTGCCTGACAGAGTAGTGTCAAACACCACAAGCCGGGGCTTGGCGGGACTCTGGCGCCAGGCCCGCGACAGTGCGCCAATGTCCAGCAAGCGCAGCGCGCCGTCGCAGTAGGCGACCTCGGCCAGCAGAACATCGGTTTCCTTCAGCGTAGCAGGAAGTTCGTCCAGATCGCAGGCTCCGATGCGGCTGTGGGTCAGGCTGCGAGCTTCGAACAGGTCAAGAAGTTCCTGGGTTTCGAAGTATCCCCCGAGATGAAGCAGGCGCACGGCCTCGTCGCCCTCAGTCATATGCATCTGCAGGCTGGCCTGGAGAATCGCAGAGAGGGTGGCCTGGCCGCTGGAGAAGATGAGGTGGCTGGCAGTCCAGCCCGGCGGCACCTCCATGAAGTCGGCACAGCGGGACTCGAGTACTTCCGGCTCAAGCTCCCGTTCGTAGCCGAAGCTGAGGGCGGTGCCGAGGCCGGTTACAGCCGGTTGCTGATCGGCAGGAGGGCTGCGAAGGCAGCTATCGGTTGCCGCCTGCGCATAGCGAAGCCAGAGGGTGCGCAGTTCACGAGACAAGCGCTCCAGCGCCTGTTCGCTGCCGAGCGCGCCGAAGGTTGGCTGTGTGATGAGTTCCGACAGTTCGGCCTTCCAGGCGTCCAGACCGGCTACGGGGCGAATGGCGCCAGATTCGATTCTCTCGGCAAGAAAGAGAAGATCGTTGGCTTCTGACAGCAGGGCCTCTGTTTCCAGATTGGCGCGCCTTGGTGACCTGGGGGTGGAGGAAGTCCGGCGCGGCTGGATTTTGGGAGTCATTGACTGCATGGCCTCACTTACGGCGTAGGAACTCTGATCGCCATTGAACAGACGCGGGGCAAGCCCGTCCGGTTCCGTATACGGCCGGAGCTTTGCGGCTGTATGTAAGGTCGGGCGGGCGAGTTGTTCAGCAGGCAGAGATGTGCAGGCTTCTTTTAAAAGATTGCGGAGACTGCTTGACAGCCGAGAGCGAAACCCTTAGGAACCCGCTCACACCACGCGGGTGTAGCTCAGTTGGTTAGAGTGCCGGCCTGTCACGCCGGAGGTCGCGGGTTCGAGCCCCGTCACTCGCGCCACTTTCCCTCGGGGAAAGTGAATATGAAAAAGCCGCCTTCGGGCGGCTTTTTTCGTATGTGCTCATTGTGTGTTTGTTCCTGTATTTGCTTATATTCTGAGGGCGGTCTCGCCGCTTGGCTCAGTCCGCCTCTCCGGTTTTCCCGCCTACTCCATGGTCTCAGCAAAATTTGTTCGGGAAATGTAATTTCTTGCATCGAGACTGCTTGACAGGAGAGGGCGAACCCCGTAGTTACCCGCCCACACCACGCGGGTGTAGCTCAGTTGGTTAGAGTGCCGGCCTGTCACGCCGGAGGTCGCGGGTTCGAGCCCCGTCACTCGCGCCACTTTCCCTCGGGAAGGTGAACATGAAAAAGCCGCCTTTCAGGCGGCTTTTTTCATTTGAGGCCAAGCGTTTGTTCGCGATCGCTCAGCTAAAGGCTGAGCCGCGCTCAGCGCGGCTCCGATCCCCGAATCTCATCGAAACGAACGAACTCGTGGGCGATGCTGTATTCGATCAGCTGTTCGTACAGCTGTTCGACTAGATCGGTAGGCATACCAATGCGTTCGGCCTCGGCCTTGGCCTTGGCAATCACGTCCGCCTTGCGCGCTTCGTCCCGAACGGCGCTGCGGTCTGGCTTGATGCGGGCAGCGGCTTCGATGAAGTCCAGCCGCTGACGGAGTAGGCGAACAATGGTCCGATCAAGCGCGTCGATATTGGCGCGCACTTCAAGCATGGTTGTAACGGACTTTGGATCAGCGATGTTTTCAGCGGTCACGACGCACCCACCAGGAACCGGTTTCCATCCACACAAGCACGGAACGCATCGGGAAGATCCACACGATGCCGAAGAAGGTGTAGAGGACAACCTCAAGGATGATATTGAGGCGGGGCAGAACTGAGAGCAGCCCCGCGACGATGAGGCAATAAAGGGTCAGCCCGCCCACAACAAGGAAGACGCCCATCAATTTACGTTGGCTTTGGGTCATGCCTCTCTCGTACCAGCGGCGCGGGAGAATGCCAGTGCGATGATTTCGCGCGTCTTCTCCCACATGGGAAGCTGTGCGGTTTCAGCAAGGGTGAACCAGCGTGCATCCCGCGCATCGTCCCCGGCCACGGGCTCACCTTCGGCTGCCGTGCCCCAAAAATCGATGAGCGTGTAATGGCGGCGGGTATGCCCCTCATCATCGGTCTCGATGAGGTCGATGACGTCCAGGAGGCCCCTGACCTCGACGACAAGGCCGGTTTCTTCCAGAGCCTCGCGCTTGGTGGCAGCGTGCAGGGTCTCGCCCAGATGCTGCATTCCGCCGGGAATGCTCCACTGGCCTTCGCGGGGCGGCTTGCCCCGCTGAATCAGCAGTACCCTGTCCTGTCGCAACACCACGATGCCCACGCCCACGAGCGGGTTTTTGGTATAGGTGCGGGTATCGGCAGGATTTGACATGAATTATCCTTGTTATTCAGCGATATGCGGTTGAATCTTGTGCTGAATGTTCAGATGCGGCGGATTGTTCAGCCATCTGCCGCCAGCCACTGTGTCGGCGTGGCGATTGCATCGAGCCGCTGGTCGTGGGGCTCGGCGTCAATATAATCGACAAGCTGAACATCGAAGGCCAGGCCAATGGCCCTAATCGTCTTGTCACGGCGCAGGGCTTCCAGTGTCCTGTCATAATGGCCGCCGCCCTGTCCAAGGCGGATGCCGCGCCGGTCAACCGCCACCAATGGCACCAGAATCACATCCGGCACGACGATCGGAGCATCGGCAGGCGGTTCATGGATGCCGTGCAGGCCGGGCTCGATGACCGTATGGCGGTCGATGGCATGGAAGGTGAGCGGGGCGTTCGGGCGAGTGCGGGGCAGGGCGACCGTGATGCCTGCGGCCAGCAGGTGCGCCTCAATTGCGCTGGGGTCGATCTCCCAGGGCGTGGGTCGGTAACCGGCAACGACGCAGCCACCCTGAAGGTGTGGCCCAAGATGCTGAAACACCTGCGCGGCGAGGGCTTCGGCCAATCGGCGCTCGGCCGCTTCGCCTTGCGCACGCACGGACTGAACAAAGTTGCGACGCTCCTGCCGGATGGCGGCGCGCAGCTCGGCTTTGGACACTGCGGGTGCTGATCGGGGAGGGTGTGTCATGAGAGGAGGGTGGCGGGACCGCTGGGGCCGTTGGCTGGATGATCCTCTGACGCCAGTAACGTCAGGTGGGAGCCATGTAATGCAGACCAGGATCTGCTTAGGGACAGCTCCCTAGGATGTTTTTATCGCCTCAGGGATTATCTCTACGCTCGTACCTTGCAGTACCCGCCGTCAACCAATTTAGGAGGAGTGCGGCTGCGGCTCAAGGCTGAACGCCAAAGATTCTAAACGTTCTGCCAGACGGAAGAGCTTTTGCTCGGTGTCGCCCGTATCCGCTATCTGGCCGCCGCCTTCGCTGATGCGGGTTTTCAGGTCCATTAGCTCGTCGGCAATGAGCAGCGAGGCCATCAGAAGCATGCGACTTTCGCTTATCCGGCCAAGCGTTGCCGAGAGGGCTTCAACCTTCTCGTCAACATAGCTGGCCAGACGCTCGAGCTGGGGTTCCTCCCCGTCGCCGCAGACGAGGGAATATTGGCGTCCGCCAACGGCAATCGTGACCTGACCCACAGCTAACTCCTTTATAGTTTCTTACGCGTTACGCTTCTGCGGCCTCGACGGGCTCGGCATCCAGCTGGGATATGAGGCGATCGACCCGCGCCAGTGCCTCATTGGCCGCTTGTTCCAATTCGGTGTGGCGCTGCTCGAGCGCTGCATGCTGCCGCTCCAGCTCGTTATACTTCTGAAGCAGGGCGTCATGCGCCTTGGCCATCTCTTCAACTTCAAGCTGAAGCAGGGCGTTGGCCTCCTCCAGATCCGGCCTGACGGCGTTCATCGCTTCAAGCAGCTGGCCCTGAAGCGTATCACGCTCCAGCCGCAGGGCGGCGGCCTCGCTGCGAAGCGCGCGAACGCGGTTCTCGAGTCTGTCTTCAAGCAACTGTACGGCGGCGTCGAGCCGCTCGGTGGCACTCTGCAAGGTCATTCTGATCCTGATCCGCTGGAAAAATTCACCAGAAAGCATAGGGCCGTGTTGCCAAATGCGTCAACTCGCCGTGCGTCTTATGCGTAGCCGTGGTTGACCTTCGCGCGTCCATCCCTATTGTGCGCGCGATTTCCCAGCGTTCAAATCGCAGCGAGTGCCATGACTGTTTCTCACAAAGATATGGCGAATGCCATCCGTGCCCTGAGCATGGATGCGGTCGAAAAAGCCAAATCGGGTCACCCGGGCATGCCGATGGGCATGGCGGATGTCGCCACCGTCCTCTTCACCAAGGTGATGAAGTACGATCCCAGCGATTCCCACTGGGCGGACCGCGACCGCTTTATTCTCTCGGCCGGCCACGGCTCGATGCTGATCTACTCGCTGCTGTACCTGACCGGTTACGAGCGGCCAACCCTGGACGACATCAAGAACTTCCGCCAGCTGCACAGCCCGTGCGCCGGTCACCCGGAATACGGCGAACTGCCGGGTGTCGAGATGACCACCGGTCCGCTGGGCCAGGGTCTGGCGACCTCTGTCGGCTTCGCGCTGGCCGAGCGTCACCTGAATGCCCAGTATGGCGACGATCTGGTCAGCCACTACACCTACGTGATTGCCGGCGACGGCTGCCTCATGGAAGGCGTGTCTCAGGAAGCGATCTCGCTGGCCGGCCACCTCGGCCTTGGCCGCCTGATCGTCCTGTGGGATGACAACGAGATTTCCATCGACGGCCCGATCAGCCTGTCGTCGTCGGAAGACATGAACAAGCGTTTCGACGCTGCTGGCTGGCACGTTCAGTCGGTTGACGGTCATGACCCCGAAGCGGTCGAGGCTGCGATTCGCGCGGCCCAGAACGATCCGCGCCCGTCGCTGATCGGCTGCAAGACCGTGATCGGCTATGGCGCTCCGACCAAGCAGGGCACCGCTTCGACCCACGGCTCGCCGCTCGGTGCTGCCGAGATCGAGGGCACCCGCGAGGCTCTGGGCTGGCCGCACGCCGCGTTTGAAATTCCGACCGAGGTTCTGGATGCGTGGCGCGCAGCGGGCAAGCGCGGCGCTGCCGACCGCGCTGCGTGGCTGGACCGCTTCAAGGCAGCCCCGGCCGAGGTGCAGACGGAGTTCGAGCGCCGGATGCGCGGGGAACTGCCGGGCAACTTCGGCGAGGCGGTGAAGTCCTACATCGATAGCCTGATCGCCAACCCGCAGAAGGTGGCGACCCGCAAGGCTTCGGAAATGGCGCTGGAAGCCATCAACGCCGTGCTTACGGAAACCGTGGGCGGCTCGGCGGACCTGACCGGCTCCAACAACACCAAGACCAAGGGCCAGGCGATCCTGAACAAGGACAACTACGGCGGCCGTTACATCCACTACGGCATCCGTGAGTTCGGCATGGCGGCGGCCATGAACGGCCTTGCCCTGCACGGCGGCGTGATCCCCTACGGCGGTACGTTCCTGGTGTTCACCGACTACTGCCGCCCGGCAATCCGCCTGTCGGCCATCCAGCATCAGCGCGTGGTCTATGTGATGACCCACGACTCGATTGGTCTGGGTGAAGACGGCCCGACTCACCAGCCGATCGAGCATCTGGCATCGTTCCGCGCCATGCCGAACGTGAAGGTGTTCCGCCCGGCCGATGTGGTGGAAACCGCAGAATGCTGGCAGCTGGCTCTGGAGAACGCCCACGGCCCGTCGATCCTGGCGCTGACCCGTCAGAACCTGCCGCAGCTGCGCACCGATGCCGCCGAGAACCGCTCGGCTCGCGGCGCCTACCGTCTGCGGGACGCGGCAAATGCGCGCGTCACCCTGATCGCGACGGGGTCCGAGGTCCATATCGCTCTTGAGGCGGCCGATCTGCTGGCAGCCAAGGGTGTTGAGGCCGAGGTTGTCTCCATGCCGTCCTGGGAACTGTTTGACGCACAGCCGGAGGATTACCGCCGCGATGTGCTGAAGCCAAGCACGCTGAAGGTTGCCATCGAGGCGGCATCGCCGTTCGGCTGGCAGAAGTATGTGGGCGAGAAGGGGCTGGTGCTCGGCATTGACCGCTTCGGTGCAAGCGCCCCGGCCGAGGATCTCTATGATTTCTTCGGTCTGACCCCCAACAAGATTGCAGAAGCGGTAAACGCTGCGCTATAGGCGCGCCGTATTCGTGGTGCACGAAGATATTGAGGAGAAAACGGAAATGACCGTGCGGGTGGCAATTAATGGCTTCGGGCGTATTGGCCGCAATGTTCTGCGTGCGATTTTTGAATCGGGACGCACGGACGTTCAGGTCGTCGCCATTAACGATCTGGCTTCGACTGAGGACAACGCTCACCTGCTGAAGTACGACTCCGTACACGGCATCTTCCCCGGCACTGTCGAGGTGAAGGGCGACAAGATCGTCGTCAACGGTCAGGAAATCGTCGTCACCGCCGAGCGTGATCCGGCCAAGCTGCCGCACAAGGATCTGGGCGTCGACATCGCTTTCGAGTGCACCGGCTTCTTCACCAGCGCCGACAAGGCTTCGGCCCACATCACCGCTGGCGCCAAGAAGGTGCTCATCTCGGCTCCGGCCAAGGGTGAGGACATCACCGTCGTGTATGGTGTGAACCACCAGAACCTGACGGCCGAGCACAAGATCGTCTCCAATGCATCGTGCACCACCAACTGCCTTGCACCGGTTGCCAAGGTGCTGAACGACACCGTGGGCATCGAGCGTGGTTTCATGACCACCATCCACGCCTACACCAACGATCAGCGCATTCTGGACCAGGTGCACGCTGATCGCCGCCGTGCTCGCGCTGCCGCCTTGTCGATGATCCCGACCTCCACCGGTGCCGCCAAGGCTCTGGGTCTGGTTCTGCCGGAACTGAAGGGCAAGCTGGACGGCACCTCGATCCGCGTTCCGACCCCGAACGTGTCGGTCGTGGACCTGACCTTTGACGCCGGCCGTGACGTGACCGCCGAGGAGATCAACGAGGCCGTTCGCGCTGCTGCTGCTGAAGGTCCGCTGAAGGGCGTTCTGGGCTACGTGACCGAAGATCTGGTATCGATCGACTTCAACCACAGCCCGTTCTCGTCGAACTTCGACGCCACTCAGACCCAGGTCATCGACAAGCGCTTCGTGCGCATCCTGACCTGGTACGACAACGAGTGGGGCTTCTCCAACCGCATGAGCGACACCGCAGTCGCCATGGCCAAGGTCGGCTAAGCGAACCATATAAGTGCAGAAAAGACTGGACCCCCGCCTCGGCGGGGGTCCTTGCTGTTCGCAAGGGGCAATCTAATGGCAAGCTTTCGCACTATCGATGATCTGGGCGACCTGACGGGCAAGAAGGTCCTGCTGCGATCTGACCTGAACGTACCGGTGCAGGATGGCCGCGTGTCCGACAAGACCCGCCTGACCGCCACCGCACCCACCATCAAGGATCTGCTGGCCAAGGGTGCCACGGTTCTGGTTCTCAGCCACTTCGACCGCCCGAAGGGCAAGCGCGTCCCCGAGATGTCGCTGAAGCCGATCGCACCGGCGCTGGGCGAGGTGCTGGGCATGGACGTGGCATTCGTTGACGATTGCGTCGGCGCTGAGGCTGAAGCGGCCGTGGCTGCGCTGCCGGCCGGTTCTGTGGCGGTGCTGGAGAACACGCGGTTCCACGCCGGCGAAGAAAAGAACGACGCGGAACTGGCCCAGGGTATGGCCAGGCTCGGCGACATTTTCGTGAATGACGCCTTTTCGGCGGCGCACCGCGCCCATGCCTCGACCGAGGCGCTGGCTCGCGTGCTTCCGGCCTACGCCGGCCGCTCGATGGAGAAGGAACTGACCGCGCTTGAGAACGGCCTCGGCAATCCGGAACGCCCGGTGGCCGCGGTGGTAGGCGGCGCTAAGGTTTCCTCAAAGCTGGACGTGCTGACCAATCTGGTCGGTAAGGTCGATCACCTGATCATCGGCGGCGGCATGGCCAACACGTTCCTGGCCGCACGCGGCGTGAGCGTTGGCAAGAGCCTCTGCGAGCATGACCTGGCCGAGACGGCACTGTCGATCCTCGCCAAGGCGGACGAGGCGGGCTGCACGGTCCACCTGCCGTATGACGTGGTGGTGGCGAAGGAGTTCAAGGCAAACGCCGAGAACCGCGTCGTCAACGTACACGAAGTGGGCGAGGACGAGATGATCCTCGACGTTGGTCCGGCCGCTGTCGAAGCGCTGGGCGACGTGCTGAAGGTGTGCAAGACCGTGGTGTGGAACGGTCCGCTCGGCGCATTCGAAATCGCGCCGTTCGACCGGGCGACCGTGGCGCTGGCAAAGACCGCTGCTGCCCTGACGCAGGGCGGCTCGCTGACCTCCGTGGCCGGCGGCGGTGACACGGTTGCCGCGCTGAACCATGCCGGTGTTTCACAAGACTTTACCTTCATTTCGACGGCGGGCGGTGCCTTCCTCGAATGGATGGAAGGCAAGGCGCTTCCGGGCGTCGAAGCTCTCAAGAACTGAACTCCAGGCAGAAGACCGCCGCGCCGCGAAACAGGGCGAGGTGGTCCTTCGGCTTTTTGAGTTGCCAAGCCAGACCGGGGCTGACATTGAGGCCCCAAAACGACCATCAATCTTCTCGATGAGGGGTTACTTTCATGAAAGTGACGAAGCGCGTTAAGGACATCCTGTCCTGGTACGAGACCGACAATGCGGGCACCAAGGCGAACCTGGCCCGCATTCTGAGCACCGGTAAGCTGGGCGGCACGGGCAAGATGGTCATCCTGCCGGTTGACCAGGGTTTCGAGCACGGTCCGGCTCGTTCGTTCGCGCCGAACCCGGCTGCCTATGATCCGTTCTACCACCCGCAACTCGCCATCGACGCTGGCCTCAATGCCTATGCCACGCCGCTGGGCATGATGGAGGCTGTGGCTGATCGCGTTGCCGGTCAGGTGCCGCTCATCCTGAAGATGAACTCGGCCAACTCGCTCGTGGGTCTGAAGGATCAGGCCGTCACCGGCACAATCAACGACGCGCTGAAGCTGGGCTGCTCGGCCATCGGTTTCACCATCTATCCGGGCTCGGACGACTGCTACAACATGATGGAAGAGTTCCGCGAACTCTCCGAGGAAGCCAAGTCGGTGGGTCTGGCTGTCGTGCTGTGGTCCTACCCGCGCGGTGGTGAGTTGACCAAGGAAGGCGAGACCGCCATGGACGTATGCGCCTACGCCGCTCATATGGCCGCTCTGATGGGCGCTCATATCATCAAGGTGAAGCTGCCGTCCGACCACCTGGAGCAGGCCGAAGCCAAGAAGGTGTACGAGAAGTACAACATCGACCTGTCGTCGCAGGCGAAGCGCGTCGAGCACGTCATGCAGTCGGCCTTCAACGGCCGCCGTCTGGTGGTGTTCTCGGGCGGCGCGGCCAAGGGCGCTGACGCGGTTTATGACGATGCCCGCGCGATCCGCGACGGTGGCGGCAACGGCTCGATCATCGGCCGCAACGTGTTCCAGCGCCCGCGCGACGAAGCGATCGCCATGCTGAACAAGATCACCAACATCTACCTGGGTCGCGAGTAGTTCCAGGCGGAAGGTTGGCGCATGCGCTGACCCTCTAGTGCCCACAGAGACAGGTTCTCAGAGGGCATGGTGTTCAAGGGTAGGGGCCGTGCCGGCGGAACTGGGTTCCCCGGTGCGGCCTTTCCCGTTCAATCTGGTATAGAGACTGGCCGGTTAACGGCTTTGTGGAGGCAGGTATGACGGACATGGACGAAGAAGAAGGCATCGACATCACCGAGATCGGTCGGAATGATCCGCGCCCGCCGTGCCAGCTCTACCTGATCACGCCGCCGAAGATCGTGGTGCCGGACTTTCTTTCCGCTTTCCATCAGGCACTTGAAGGCGGGACCATCGCCGCGCTCCAGCTGCGCCTGAAGGACGTGGCCGACGACGAGATACTGAAGGCTGCCGAAGCTCTTCTGCCGGTGTGCGAAGATGCGGACGTTGCGCTGATCATCAACGACCGGGCGGATCTGGCCAAGAAGTCTGGCGCGGAAGGTGTGCATCTGGGGCAGACCGATGGTTCGGTGGCCGAAGCGCGCAAACTTCTGGGAGCTGACCGAACGATTGGCGTAACCTGCAACGACAGCCGCCATCTGGCGATGGAAGCGGGCGAGGCGGGGGCTGACTATGTGGCCTTCGGCGCCTTCTATCCTACCACCACCAAGGAGGCTACGGCGCTGGCCGATCCGGAAATCCTGTCGTGGTGGACGGCGCTCTCCGAGCTGCCATGCGTCGCCATCGGCGGCATCACGCCAGAAAACGCAGCGCCGCTTGTCGAGGCAGGCGCAGACTTCCTCGCGGTTTCTGCAGGCGTCTGGGGCCATCCGCAGGGGCCGGCCGCCGCCGTGAAGGCGTTCAACCAGCTGTTTGGGACAGACTGAGCGGGTAAGAGACCTTCCTCAAGTCAAGGGGGTATGGCGCTGGTTCGATTGCGCTTGCGCCATCTACCTGCTAGAAGCCCCGCCAGCTTCCCACAGCTCAGCAATGCAGGGTTAAATCCATGAAGATCAGCGGCGTTGACATTCGCCCCGGCAACATCATCGAGTTTGAAGGTTCGCACTGGCGCGCCGTCAAGATTCAGCACACCCAGCCCGGCAAGGGCGGCGCCTACATGCAGGTGGAGCTGAAGAACGTCTATGACGGGCGCAAGAGCAACAACCGCTTCCGGTCTTCGGAAACGGTGGAGCGCGTCCGCCTCGACCCGAAGGACTACCAGTTCCTGTTCCGTGACGGCGACCAGCTGACCTTCATGGACACCGAGACCTTCGACCAGGTAGTCATTCCGGCTGCGATTCTGGACGAGGAAATCGATTTCCTCGCCGACGGTATGCAGGTGGTGATCGAGTCCATCGAAGAGCGTCCGGTTTCCATCAAGCTGCCGGAGCAGGTGACCCTGACCGTGGCCGAGGCCGATCCGGTGGTGAAGGGCCAGACCGCTGCCTCTTCCTACAAGCCGGCCAAGCTGGAAAACGGTGCGCGCGTGATGGTGCCGCCGTTCATCGAGACGGGCGAGAAGATCGTCGTCAACGTTTACGAGCGTGAATACGTCCGCCGCGCGGACTAATTCGAGCATAAACGGTATTGTGTACCGGCCCTCTCCCTTGAGCCACGCTGAAACCGCTTTAGGTTCGGCAGGGAGCGAGGGGAGAGGGCTTTTGATTTGAGAGACTGTGCATGCCGATACGATCTGCCCTGATGACGGTCATGGAGCGCGCTGTCCGGAAGGCCGGTAGCGGTCTGCGGCGCGACTTCGGTGAAGTTGAACAGCTTCAGGTCAGCCGGAAGGGTCCGGCCGATTTCGTGAGCGCCGCCGACGAGAAGGCCGAGCGGATCCTGAAGGAAGAGCTGAAGCGGGCGCGCCCGGATTTCGGATTCCTGATGGAGGAGTCAGGCGAAGAGGCGGGCAGCACGCCGGAAATGCCGCGCTGGATCGTGGATCCACTGGACGGCACCACCAACTTTCTGCACGGCATTCCGCACTACGGTATTTCCGTTGCGCTCGAGGAACACGGCGAGATCATCGCGGGAATTGTCTACAACCCGCTGACCGATGAAAGCTTCTGGGCCGAGAAGGGCAAGGGCGCATGGCTTGGCGAGCGCCGCCTGCGCGTCTCCGGCCGCCAGGACCTGCGTCAGGCCGTCGTTGCCACCGGCATTCCCTACCATGGCCATGGCGATCATGGACGCTTCAGCGCCATCCTGTCTTCCGTGATGCAGGAAGTGGCCGGCGTTCGCCGCTTCGGTGCGGCCAGCCTGGATCTGGCCTACGTGGCTGCCGGTCGCTTTGATGCCTTCTGGGAAGACAATCTTCAGCCGTGGGACATGGCGGCGGGCATCCTGCTGATCCGTGAGGCAGGCGGTTTTGTCTCCGATTTCCGCGGCGGCGAGCAGATGCTCAAGACCGGTGATATCGTTGCCGGTAACGCGACCCTGCAGTCCCGCCTGCACAAGCTGGTGGGTCAGGCGATCAAGAACCATCGGGGGTAATCCGCCCGATTGTTCCTGAACACGCGGCAGATTTGCAAGGGGTCGGGTTTCCGGCCCCTTGTGCTTTTCGGGCTGTTTATTCTCGTGCGGCACAGGTCCGTTTCCGTGCGGGAAATAGAAAATTGAACCGGCGATATCGGAGCCTTTTCTGCCGCATCTGGCGTTGGTTCCACCAGATGGACCAGCGAGGGTGTCAGACGTGGTAAACTTGCGGCGAATAACCGGCTCGTTTTCCGGACTGGCCTTGTATGGCGGGGGCGTAAACCCGATCTTACAAGAACCGGAAACAGCCACTAAACCTCGGGCTGCGAACGAATTTTCCGCTACTGATAATTACTCGCAACCTTTTTGGCGCCCGAAACAGGTCCGGATCGAACCTTTTTGGCCACAGCCCCTTGCGCGAAAACCAGTGGGTGCTAAACGGTGCCCCAAGAGCGGAGGTAACGAGTCTCATGCCTGACGTCGCGCTGTCATACTTGCCGATTCTGATCTTTCTCGGGATCGCCATTGTCTTTTCCGGTATCTTCGTCGCCCTGCCGATGGTGGTGGGCTCACTGGGCGGTATCGCCAAGCCGGATCCGGAAAAGCTCGCCGCCTACGAGTGCGGTTTCGAAGCCTTTGAGGATGCTCGTCGCAAGTTTGACGTGCGCTTCTACCTGGTGTCGATCCTGTTCATCATCTTCGATCTGGAGGTGGCGTTCCTGTTCCCGTGGGCAGTCAGCCTGGGAACGATCGGGATCTTCGGTTTCTGGTCGATGATCTGCTTCCTGGGGGTCCTGACCATCGGCTTCATCTATGAGTGGAAGAAGGGGGCGTTGGAATGGGAGTAAATCAACCCATGGCAAGCGCAACCGCGATGCCGTCTTCGGGCATGGCTCTGACGCCGCACCCGAATGACCAGTACTTTAACGATCTGAACAAGGAACTGACCGACAAGGGGTTCCTGGTGACGAAGGCCGAGGATCTCATCGCCTGGGCACGTACCGGATCGATGTGGTGGATGACCTTCGGCCTCGCTTGCTGCGCGGTCGAGATGATGCACACTAACATGCCGCGCTACGATCTGGAGCGGTTTGGTGTGGCTCCGCGCGCTTCGCCGCGTCACTCCGACGTGATGATCGTGGCCGGTACGCTGACGAACAAGATGGCTCCGGCCATGCGTCGCGTTTACGACCAGATGTCCGAGCCGCGCTACGTGATCTCGATGGGTTCGTGCGCGAACGGCGGTGGCTATTACCACTACAGCTATTCTGTGGTGCGTGGCTGCGATCGCATCGTGCCTGTGGATATCTACGTTCCCGGCTGTCCGCCGACGGCAGAGGCGCTGCTCTACGGCGTTCTGCTGCTCCAGAAGAAAATCCGGCGGGAAGGGACGATTGAACGATGACCGCTCTGACTTCCTGGACCCCGGCCGAGAGCCGTCTGGCCGAAGTCTCGCAGATTGCTGTCGAGAAGCTGGGCACGGCGCTGCTGGAAACCGTCATTGCAAGCGGCGAGCTGACCCTGCTGGTGAAGCGCGAGGCGATCCTCGACGTTCTCAAGATCCTGCGTGACGATCCTGCGTTCCTGTTCAAGTCGCTCATGGAAGTCTGCGGCGCAGACTACCCGGATCGCCCGGAACGTTTCGATGTTGTGTACCACCTGCTGTCGTACAAGCATAACCTGCGTATCCGGGTGAAGCTGACCACGGATGAAGCCGCTCCGGTGGCCTCCGCCACGGGCCTGTTCCCGTCGGCCAACTGGTTCGAGCGCGAAGTATGGGACATGTTCGGCGTGCTGTTCGAAGGGCACCCGGACCTGCGCCGTATCCTGACCGACTACGGCTTCCAGGGCTTCCCGCTGCGCAAGGACTTCCCGCTGACCGGCTATGTGGAAGTGCGGTATTCGGAAGAGCACAAGCGCGTGATCTACGAACCGGTCGATCTGCGTCAGGACTTCCGGAACTTCGACTTCCTGAGCCCCTGGGAAGGCGCACAGTACATTCTGCCCGGCGACGAAAAGGCCGCCGAAAAGAAGCAGGGCTAGTCCATGTCCGACATCGACATTCAGAATTACACCATCAACTTCGGTCCGCAGCACCCGGCGGCCCACGGCGTGCTTCGCCTGGTCATCGAGTTGAACGGCGAGGTGATCGAGCGCGTTGACCCGCACGTCGGCCTGCTGCATCGCGGCACGGAGAAGCTGGCGGAGTACAAGACCTACCTGCAGGCCTTGCCGTACATGGACCGGCTCGACTACGTGTCGCCCATGTGCCAGGAGCACGCCTACGTGCTCGGTATCGAGCGCCTGCTGGGTCTGGAAGTGCCGCTGCGCGGCCAGTACCTGCGCGTGCTGTGGTCGGAAATTACCCGCATCAAGAACCACCTGATGAACGTCTGCACCCACGCCATGGACGTGGGCGCGCTGACGCCGATCCTGTGGGGCTTCGAGGAGCGCGAGAAGCTCATGGTGTTCTATGAGCGCGTCTCTGGCGCTCGTATGCACGCGGCCTATTTCCGCCCGGGCGGCGTCCATCAGGACATGACCCCGGAGCTGGCCAAGGACATCTGGGACTGGACCGAGTCCTTCCCGAAGGTTCTGGCCGATCTTGAGACGCTTCTTCTCGACAACCGTATCTTCAAGCAGCGCAACGTCGATATCGGCGTAATCACTGCGGAAGACGCGATGGCGTGGGGCTTCTCGGGTCCGATGCTGCGCGGTTCGGGCATCCCGTGGGATCTGCGCAAGGCGCAGCCGTACGACGTCTATGACCGCATGGACTTCGACGTGGTGGTGGGTCACAACGGTGACTGCTACGACCGTTACGTTCTGCGCTTCGAGGAAATGAAGCAGAGCCTCCGGATCATCCGGCAGTGCCTCAACGAGATGCCGGCCGGTCCGGTACTCTCGGTCGACCGGAAGGTCGCTCCGCCGCGTCGTGGTGAAATGAAGCGTTCGATGGAAGCGCTCATTCACCACTTCAAGCTGTACACCGAAGGCTTCCACGTTCCGGCGGGCGAAGTGTATCAGGCGGTTGAAGCTCCGAAGGGTGAGTTCGGCGTATATCTGGTGTCGGACGGTACCAACAAGCCGTACCGCTGCCACATCCGTGCATCGGGCTTTGCGCACCTGTCCGCCATGGACTTCCTGTGCAAGGGCCACATGCTGGCGGATGCTCCGGCCGTGCTCGGCTCTCTCGATATCGTGTTTGGTGAGGTGGACCGCTAATGGCCGACGCAGCACCCGTTAAGGTCGATCCCAACTTCGGCCGTGATTTCAAGTGGACCCCGGAGAACGAGGCGTTCGCGAAGGTCGTGATCGCCCGGTATCCGGAAGGTCGCCAGCAGTCGGCCGTCATGCGTCTGCTCGATCTGGCCCAGCGCCAGGTTGCCCAGCAGTATGGCGGCGGTGCCTGGCTGCCGGTTCCGGTCATCGAGTACGTGGCCGACTACCTCGGTATGCCGTACATCCGCGTGTACGAGGTGGCCTCGTTCTACACGATGTACAACCTGAACCCGGTGGGTCGTCACCACGTACAGGTCTGTGGGACCACGCCGTGCTGGCTGCGGGGATCTGACGACGTGTTCCGCGCCTGCAAGGATATGGGCCTGGAGAAGGGCAAGGTCACCAACGATGGCCTGTTCACCCTGACCGAGGTCGAGTGCCTGGGTGCGTGCGTGAATGCGCCGATGATGCAGATCAACGACGAGTATTACGAAGATCTGTCGTACGACACCACCAAGGCCATTCTGGAAGCTCTGGCGCGCGGCGAAACGCCGAAGCCGGGCCCGCAGGTGGATCGCCAGTTCTCGGCACCCATTGGCGGCCCGACCACGTTGAAGGACAAGGTGGCGTGAGCGTGGGGGCGGCCCGGAAGATGATCGGGACGCCCGACATGTCGGCTTCGGATGCAGGCTTCCTGGCGGTCGGCCGGTTCCCTCAAGAGAGGGAACTGGCAGGTCGCCAGTTGAGGAATCAAAGGTAAGTGGCGGAACATGCTGCAGGATAAAGACCGCATCTTCACCAACCTCTACGGCTATGAGGGCTGGGATATCGACTCCGCGATGAAGCGCGGCGACTGGGACAACACCAAGGCTATCCTTGAGCGTGGCCAGGACGCGATCATCCAGGAGATCAAGGATTCCGCCCTGCGCGGCCGTGGCGGCGCGGGCTTCCCGACCGGCCTGAAGTGGTCGTTCATGCCGAAGGAGAGCAAGGACGGCCGTCCGAGCTACCTCGTCATCAACGCGGACGAGTCCGAGCCGGGCACATGTAAGGACCGCGAGATCATCCGCCACGATCCGCAGAAGCTGATTGAGGGCGCGCTGATCGCTGGCTTCGCCATGCGGGCGCGTGCTGCCTACATCTACATCCGGGGCGAGTTCATCCAAGAAGCCAACCGCCTGGATGCAGCCATCCAGCAGGCTTATGACAAGGGCTTCATCGGCAATAACGCCTGCGGTTCGGGCTACGACTTCGACGTGTATCTGCACCGGGGCGCGGGCGCCTACATCTGCGGTGAAGAAACGGCGCTGATCGAGTCCATCGAAGGCAAGAAGGGCCAGCCGCGCCTGAAGCCGCCGTTCCCGGCGAACGTCGGCCTGTTTGGCTGCCCGACGACCGTGAACAACGTTGAATCGATTGCTGTCACCCCGACGATTCTGCGTCGTGGCGCGACCTGGTTCACCTCGTTCGGTCGCCCGAACAACCACGGCACCAAGCTGTTCTGCATCTCCGGCCACGTGAACAACCCGTGCACGGTGGAAGAGAGCATGTCGATCACGTTCCGCGAACTGATCGAGAAGCACTGCGGCGGCATCCGCGGGGGCTGGGACAACCTGCTGGCGGTCATTCCGGGCGGTTCCTCGGTTCCGGCGCTGCCGGCCTCGCAGATCATCGACACGCCGATGGATTTCGACTCCCTGCGCGAGCTGCGCTCGGGTCTCGGTACCGCGGCCATCATCGTGATGGACAAGTCGACCGACCTGATCAAGGCGATCAGCCGCATCAGCTACTTCTACAAGCACGAGAGCTGCGGCCAGTGCACGCCGTGCCGTGAAGGCACCGGCTGGATGTGGCGGGTGATGGAGCGCCTGGTGAAGGGCGACGCCGATCCTGCCGAGATCGACATGCTGTATGAAGTTTCGACCCAGGTCGAAGGCCACACCATCTGCGCCCTCGGCGACGCGGCGGCCTGGCCGGTTCAGGGTCTCATTCGCAACTTCCGACCCATTATCGAGGAGCGCATCGCCAGCCGGCGCGCCGCTCTGCAGGCGGCGGAGTAACGGAGTAAGCCATGCCCAAACTGACTGTTGACGGCATCGAAGTCGAAGTCCCCGCTGGCGCGACGGTGCTTCAGGCTTGCGAGACTGCGGGCAAGGAAATCCCGCGGTTCTGCTATCATGAGCGCCTGTCCATCGCGGGCAGCTGCCGCATGTGCCTGGTGGAGCAGGAAAAGGCTCCCAAGCCGATCGCGTCCTGCGCGATGCCGGCTGCCGACGGCATGGTGATCCACACCAACACGCCGAAGGTGAAGAAGGCGCGGGAAGGGGTGATGGAGTTCCTCCTCATCAACCACCCGCTGGACTGCCCGATTTGCGATCAGGGCGGCGAGTGCGATCTGCAGGACGAAGCCATGGCCTACGGCCGTGGCCACAGCCGTTTTGCCGAGAACAAGCGCGCCGTGACTGAGAAGTACATGGGCCCGCTGATCAAGACGCAGATGACCCGGTGCATTCACTGCACCCGCTGCGTGCGCTTTGCCGAGGAAGTTGCAGGCGTGGAAGAGATCGGCGCGATCTACCGTGGCGAGAGCATGCAGATCACGACCTTCCTCGAAAAGGCCGTGACCTCCGAGCTGTCGGCCAACGTGATCGACCTCTGCCCGGTCGGTGCACTGACCTCCAAGCCCTATGCGTTCTCGGCCCGTCCGTGGGAGCTGTCCAAGACCGAATCCATCGACGTGATGGACGCCATCGGCTCCAGCATCCGCGTTGACGCCCGCGCCAACGAGGTGATGC
Organism: Pedomonas sp.; assembly: GCF_036515995.1. Taxonomy (NCBI): domain Bacteria; kingdom Pseudomonadati; phylum Pseudomonadota; class Alphaproteobacteria; order Sphingomonadales; family Pedomonadaceae; genus Pedomonas; species Pedomonas sp. Next base: position 46,612 of record NZ_DATBUP010000258.1, read on the forward strand.
GCGTTCTGCCGCGCCTCAACGAGGACGTGAACGAGGAGTGGATCTCCGACAAGACCCGTTACGCGGTCGATGGCCTGATCCGCCGTCGTCTGGACCGCCCGTGGGTGCGCGTGAATGGCAAGCTGGTAGAAGCCAGCTGGCAGGATGCGTTCCTGGCGATCAAGAACGGCCTGACGGGTCTGGCGGGCGATGAAATTGCCGGTCTTGCCGGTGATCTCGTCGAGGTTGAATCGCTCGTTGCCCTGAAGGATCTGCTGAACAAGCTGGGTTCGACCAACGTCGAGTGCCGCCTTGATGGCGCAGCGCTCGATCCGAAGGTTCGCTCGTCCTACCTGTTCAACAGCCTGATTTCCGGTGCGGAGACCGCTGACTTCATTCTGATGATCGGCACCAATCCGCGCACGGAAGCCCCGCTGATCAACACCCGCATCCGCAAGGCGGTGCGCAAGTTCCGCGCCCGGGCCTATAACCTCGGTCCGGCGGCCGAGCTGGGCTATCCGGTGGAACAGCTGGGCGACGACCTCTCGATCCTGAAGGGCATCGCCTCGGGTGCACATCCGCTGACCGACGTGCTGAAGAAGGCCCAGCGCCCGATGATCGTCATCGGCATGGGAGCGCTGACCCGTGGCGACAGCGCCGCCGTGCTCAGCGCCGCCCGCTCGATCGCCGACAAGTTCGGTTTCGTGAAGGACGGCTGGAACGGCTTCAACGTGCTGCACACGGCAGCCGGCCGCGTCGGTGCGCTCGACATCGGTTTCACGACCGAGGGCGGCATCGAGGGCATCCGCGAGAAGGTTGCCTCGAAGGCGATCAAGGCAATGTTCCTGGCGGGCGTCGACGAGATCGACACCAGCTTCCTGAAGGACACCTTCACCGTTTACATCGGCACGCATGGCGACGAGGGCGTCCGCAATGCGGACGTGATCCTGCCGGGCGCAGCCTATACCGAGAAGTCCGGTACCTGGGTGAACACCGAGGGTCGGGTACAGCGTGGCAGCCGCGCCGTGTTCCCGCCGGGCGATGCCCGCGAGGACTGGACGATCCTGCGCGCTCTGTCCGACGTGCTGGACCAGCGCCTGCCGTACGACTCTCTGGCGCAGCTGCGCGACCGGATGGTCGAAGTGGCTCCGCATCTGGGCGAACTGGGCATTGCACCGGCCGCCTGGGGTGAATTCGGCGTCGCCGGAGGCATTTCCTCCGCACCGGTTGCGCTGCCGGTCACCAACTTCTATCAAACCAACCCGATCGCCCGCGCAAGCCAGACCATGGCTCAGTGCGTAAGCGAGATCCTGGGCGAACAAACGCAGGCAACAGGCACCCATGGTTGAGTGGTTTCAGGGATATCTGGGGACGGCGGGCGGCTATCTGATCGCTCACGTGCTGCTGATTCTGGCGATCGTTCTGCCGCTTCTGCTGGCAGTGGCGATGTCGGTTTATGTTGACCGCAAGGTCTGGGCGGCGATGCAGCTGCGTCGCGGCCCGAACGTCGTGGGTCCTTTTGGTGTGCTGCAATCCTTCGCGGACGGCCTCAAGCTGTTCCTGAAGGAGACCATCGTTCCGTCGGGCGCGAACAAGGCAATCTTCATCATTGCCCCGATGATCACCTTCACCCTGGCGCTGATCGCCTGGGCGGTGATCCCGTTCTCGCCGGAAATGGTGCTGGCCGATATCAACGTCGGCGTGCTGTACCTGTTCGCGATCTCATCGCTGGGCGTTTACGGAATCATCATGTCGGGCTGGGCATCCAACTCGAAGTATCCGTTCCTTGGCGGTCTGCGGTCTGCCGCACAGATGGTGTCTTACGAGGTCTCGATCGGTCTGGTCATCGTCTGCGTGCTGCTGATGGCGGGCTCGCTGAACCTGAACGACATCGTGAAGTCGCAGCAGGGCGCGGTGCTTGGCTTCGTCAATATGTACGTGCTGCATCCGCTGCTGTTTCCGATGGCCGTGATCTTCTTCATCTCGGCTCTGGCGGAAACCAACCGCCCGCCGTTCGACCTTCCGGAGGCGTAAGCGGAACTGGTGGCCGGTTATCAGGTCGAATACTCATCCATGGCCATGGCGCTGTTCTTCCTGGGTGAGTACGCAAACATCCTGCTGATGTGCGCCATGACCTCGATCATGTTCTTCGGTGGCTGGCTGCCTCCGTTCGAGGTTTCGTTCCTGTACTGGGTGCCGGGTTGGCTGTGGCTGATCCTGAAGATCTGTTTCTTCTTCTTCGTCTATGCGTGGGTAAAGGCGACCGTGCCGAGGTATCGCTACGACCAGCTGATGCGTCTGGGCTGGAAGGTGTTCCTGCCGCTCAGCCTGTTCTGGGTCGTGATTGTCAGCGGTACGCTGGTCTTTACCGACAGCCTGCCGAAGTGACGGGAGTATAACGATGTCACTCGCTTTTGCTGCCAAGCAGCTGCTCCTCGTGGAGTTCGTTAAGGGCATGGCCTTGACCTTCAAGTACATGTTCAAGGAAAAGGCGACGCTCAACTACCCCCACGAGAAGGGGCCGCTGAGCCCGCGTTTCCGTGGCGAGCATGCGCTGCGTCGGTATCCGAACGGCGAGGAGCGGTGCATTGCCTGTAAGCTGTGCGAGGCCGTGTGCCCCGCCCAGGCGATCACCATCGAATCCGAACCGCGTGAGGACGGCTCGCGCCGCACCACCCGGTACGACATCGACATGACCAAGTGCATCTACTGCGGCTTCTGTCAGGAAGCCTGTCCGGTGGATGCCATCGTCGAGGGCCCGAACTTCGAGTTCTCCACGGAAACCCGCGAGGAACTGTTCTATACCAAGGAACGTCTCCTCGCGAACGGTGACCGCTGGGAACGCGAGATCGCCCAAAACCTTGCTCAGGACGCGCCCTACCGTTAACAGGGCGTCACGTAATCGTCGGTCCGCCCTCGGAGCCTGTCGCGGGGCGGACGATACCGGAAACAGAGTTCGTGGTTCGGCAGGCTCACCACGAACCGTAGTAGAGGGGGCCTCAGGCTCGTGGCTCACGCGCTGGCCTTTTATCTGTTCTCTGCCATCGTGGTCGTATCCGGCCTGATGGTGGTCACGGCCAAGAACCCGGTGCACTCGGTGCTCTGGCTGATCTTGGCATTCTTCAACGCGGCAGGGCTGTTCGTCCTTCTGGGCGCCGAGTTCCTGGCGATGATCCTCGTGGTCGTTTACGTCGGCGCGGTGGCGGTGCTGTTCCTCTTCGTCGTCATGATGCTCGACATCGACTTCGAGGAGTTGCGCAAGGGCTTTGCGGCCTATCTGCCGATCGGTCTGCTGGTCGCGGGCATCCTGCTCATCGAGCTGGTGCTTGTCGGCGGTGCCTGGACCATGGCGGACACTGCCGAGGGCGCACGTCGCGCTCTGGCACCGGAAGGGGTTAGCAATACCCAGGCGCTCGGCGCGCTGATCTATACGGATTACGTGTACGTCTTCCAGGCGGCCGGCGTGATCCTGCTGGTCGCGATGATCGGTGCGATCCTGCTGACCCACCGCCAGCGTGCGGGCGTTCGCAAGCAGGACATCACCCGGCAGAACATGCGCCGTCCGCAGGATGCTGTCGCGCTGGTGAAGCGCCAGCCTGGCCAGGGCATCGAGTAGGCGAGGGACCCATGATCATAGGACTAGGCCATTATCTGGTCGTCGCGGCGATCCTGTTCGTCATCGGCGTCCTGGGCATCTTCGTGAACCGCAAGAACGTCATCATCATCCTGATGTCGGTCGAGCTCATTCTCTTGTCGGTGAACATCAATCTGGTCGCCTTCTCGAGCTTCCTCGGCGATCTGGTGGGGCAGATCTTCACCATGTTCGTTCTGACGGTGGCAGCTGCCGAGGCGGCCATTGGTCTTGCCATTCTCGTCGCATATTTCCGCAACCGCGGCACGATCGCGGTTGAAGATATCAATATGATGAAGGGCTGAGCCGGGGTTCGTCGATGTATCAGGCAATTGTCTTCCTGCCGCTGCTGGCGGCTATCATTGCCGGACTGTTCGGCCGTGTGATCGGTCTGCGCCCGTCGCAGATCGTCACCACCGGCGCAGTCGCGGTCTCCTGTGCTCTGTCCTGGGTCGCCTTCTTTGACGTGGCTCTGGGCGGCAACGCCACGACGATCACTGTCCTCGAATGGGTCCGCTCCGGTGCGCTTCAGTTTGACTGGGCGCTGCGGATCGACACCCTGACGGCGGTCATGCTCGTGGTTGTCACCAGCGTTTCGGCTCTGGTTCACCTCTATTCGTGGGGCTACATGGCGGAAGATCCGCATCAGCCCCGCTTCTTCGCATACCTGTCGCTGTTCACCTTCGCGATGCTCATGCTCGTGACGGCGGACAACCTGGTGCAGATGTTCTTCGGCTGGGAAGGCGTGGGCCTTGCCTCGTACCTGCTGATCGGTTTCTGGTACAAGAAGCCGTCCGCCAACGCTGCGGCCATGAAGGCGTTCGTCGTCAACCGCGTGGGTGACTTCGGCTTCATGCTCGGCATGTTCGCCATCTTCATGGTGTTCGGCGCGATCGACTTCAACACGATCTTCGGTGCAGCTCCGGAGCAGGCCGGCAAGACGTTCGAGTTCCTCGGTTTCAACGTCGACGTCATGACCACGATCTGCCTCCTGTTGTTCGTCGGCGCGATGGGCAAGTCGGCCCAGCTGGGTCTCCACACCTGGCTGCCGGACGCGATGGAAGGCCCGACCCCGGTGTCGGCGCTCATTCACGCGGCAACCATGGTGACCGCGGGCGTGTTCATGGTGGCGCGCTGCTCGCCGCTGTTTGAGCAGGCTCCGCTTGCCATGAACGTGGTGACGATCATCGGCGCGGCAACCGCGCTGTTCGCCGCCACCATCGGCACCACCCAGAATGACATCAAGCGCGTGATCGCCTACTCGACCTGCTCGCAGCTGGGCTACATGTTCTTCGCGCTCGGTCTTGGCGCCTACGGTGCGGCCATGTTCCACCTGTTCACGCACGCCTTTTTCAAGGCGCTGCTGTTCCTGGGTGCGGGCTCGGTCATCCACTCGATGCACCACGAGCAGGACATGCGCTACTACGGCGGTCTGTATAAGGCCATTCCGTTCACCTGGGCGATGATGCTCATCGGCACCCTGGCGCTGACGGGCTTCCCGTACCTGGCGGGCTACTTCTCGAAGGACGCCATTCTGGAGGCGGCCTATGCCTCCGGCACATCCTTCGGCATGTTCGCCTTCGTTTGCGGTCTGCTGGCTGCAACGCTCACCAGCTTCTATTCCTGGCGCCTGGCGTTCCTGACCTTCCACGGCAAGCCGCGGTGGGCTGGTTCGGAGCACATCCAGCATGCGGTTCATGGCGATCACGGCCATGGCCATGACGACCACGGTCATGCCGCCGAGACCGACCACCCGGTTGAGTCAGAGCGCGACATCGGCCATGGCGATGCAGGCCACGTGGTGACCGGCACCGCCGGTTACAAGCCGCACGAGAGCCCGCTTGTCATGCTGGTTCCGCTGGCTGTCCTGGCGGTCGGAGCCGTAGCTTCGGGTTTCCTGTTCAAGGAATACTTCATCGGCCACGAGTACGACACGTTCTGGAACGGCGCGATTACGCTGGTTGGCGACAACATCCTGCATCACATGCATGAGCCGGGTGTCATGCCGGCCTGGGTTCCCTGGGCTCCGTTCGTCGCCATGGTCATCGGCTTCCTGCTGGCTCTGAACAGCTATATCATCAACACCCACATCCCGGCGGCGTTCACCAAGACGTTCAAGGGCCTGTACACCTTCCTGTACCGGAAGTGGTTCTTCGATGAGCTGTACGACCTCGTCATCGTACGTCCGTCGCTGTGGTTTGGCCGCGTGTTCTGGAAGCGGGGCGATGCCCAGATCATCGACGGCCTGGGTCCGGACGGCATTTCGGCGGCTATTGCAACCGTTGCGGTCAAGTCCCGGCGTCTCCAGACCGGTTATGTGTTCACCTATGCATTCGCCATGCTCATTGGCGTGGCCGCGGCAGTTTCTTGGTTCCTGCCCAAACTGTTTTCGGAGTGAGGGGGCATGGTCGGCTTTCCAATCCTATCGGCTATGATGCTGGTGCCGCTCGTCGGCGCCGCATGGATCCTGCTCGCTCCGGGCGGGGATGAAGCGGCACGGGCCCGCAACGCCCGCATGACTGCCCTCATCACCACGCTGGTGGCCTTTGCGCTGTCGGTGGTGATGTGGCTGAACTTCGACACCAGCTCGGCTGACTTCCAGTTCGTCGAGAACGTGCCGCTGTTCGGTGACTACTTCGCTTATCATTTCGGCGTGGACGGCATTTCCATGCTGCTGGTCGTCCTCACCGCTTTCCTGATGCCGCTGTGCATCCTGGCGAGCTGGCAGGCGATCGAGAAGCGCGTGGCCGAGTACATGGTCGCGTTCCTCGTCATGGAAACGCTGATGTTCGGCGTGTTCATGGCGCTGGACATGTTCATGTTCTACATCTTCTTCGAAGGCGGCCTGATCCCGATGTACCTCATCATCGGTATCTGGGGCGGTAAGCGTCGCATCTACGCCAGCTTCAAGTTCTTCCTGTACACCCTGCTGGGTTCGCTGTTCATGCTGCTGGCCATGCTCTACATGGCAGGGCAGGCGGGCACGACCGCGATCCCCGAGCTGATGGAATACGGCTTCGATCCGTCCATCCAGACCTGGCTGTGGCTGGCCTTCTTCGCCTCGTTCGCGGTGAAGATGCCGATGTGGCCGGTGCACACCTGGTTGCCGGATGCGCACGTGGAAGCGCCGACCGCCGGTTCGGTCATTCTGGCCGGTGTTCTCCTGAAGATGGGCGGCTACGGCTTCCTGCGCTTCTCGCTGCCGATGTTTCCGGAAGCGAGCAACGAACTGGCCTGGCTGGTGTTCGCGCTCAGCGTCATCGCGATCGTCTACACCTCGCTCGTCGCCATCGTTCAGGAAGACATGAAGAAGCTGATCGCCTACTCGTCCGTTGCCCACATGGGCTTCGTGACGGTCGGCCTGTTCGCCTTCAACCAGCAGGGTCTGGAAGGCTCGATCTTCCAGATGCTCTCGCACGGTATCGTGTCGGGCGCGCTCTTCCTCTGCGTCGGCGTGGTCTATGACCGCATGCACACCCGCGAGATCTCCGCTTACGGTGGCCTCGTGAGCCGCATGCCGAAGTATGCTCTGGTGTTCCTCGTGTTCGTCATGGCCTCCATCGGCCTTCCGGGCACGAGCGGATTCGTCGGCGAATTCCTGATCATGACGGGCGCTTACCAGGCCAGCACGCTGGTTGCGTTCATCACGGCCACCGGCGTGATCCTGGGCGCTGCCTACATGCTGCTGCTGTACCGCCGCGTGGTGTTCGGTGAACTAGTGAAGGACAGCCTGAAGAACATCCTCGACCTCAGCCCGCGCGAGATCGCAATCTTCGCTCCGCTGCTGGCCCTGGTGTT